>NZ_JBHXLC010000021.1:0-87405 GCF_042721555.1 Gottfriedia sp. NPDC058432 | reverse complement strand
CTAAGATAATAGTAAATAAAACTTTTTCTTGATTCTTTTTATGATCAAAATTATATGATGTAAATTTCTCTAAAATAAAATTAAACAAAATTTTAATCAAAAAAATTAAGATTAGCATGGCAAAAAATATAGAAAATATAGCTATTATTATATTTGTTTGTGACCATTGAATATTATAAAAATGCTTAATTTCTATCAATATTAGAAAAATGATCCCAATTAATAGAGAAAAGCTAATAAAAAACACTGGTTTTGAATTCATAATACCAACCTCTCAAAATCAGATATACTACTTAATACATTTTCCTTTGCTTAATCAAAGGGTGTAAAGTTTGGGGTAAGTGCTTTGCGGATGTATGCTATATATCCCCTTACTTTAGTTTCCTTACAAATTCAGCTAAAAATTTTCCTAAAAGTAGAATGCTGTCATACCCTACTAAAAAGGTTAATTATTATACTTAATTGTCTTTTCTATTTGTTCTTTTGTAATTTCCATTAAGCCATACCATGTTGGTGGTGGAATTAAAACTCTTTGTTCTTTTCCAACTGAATAATGAATTGATGGTCTCAACACTGTAACAGCATAAGGTGATTTGTGAAAATCTACATTAATTGGGACTTCATCTTCTTTTTGTTCATTTGGAGCTATAATAATTGGTTCAACATTGAATACTTGTTCATCATTCAATACGGCGTCAAATTTGTTTACAAGTATTTTTTTGCTACTGTTATTTTGTATACTATACAAGTAATTATTTATTTCACCTCTAATAACGGGATAACTATTTCCTTCTACTAGAGAATTATCAGTAGTCCCTTGAACAACATTTATCCCTAAAGCTCCAACATCATATTTTTTTAATCCACTTTTAGTTAGTATGTTTAATTCACTTATTCCTGTTTTACCTTCAGAATTACCGACAATATTAAGCCCTAAAGTTTTCACATGATACTTTCCAATTTTGGCATCTCCATTTACTCCAAAACTTTCAATACTTATTGCATCTTCATTAGTTAGATAGATGGAATCAATTTTATCAAACAAATCTTTCTGATCACTTGAATAAATGTAAGTAAAATTTAGTGGTGTAACTTCTCCTACTCTAAGACTATATGAACCAATAATCGGAAGAAATGTATTTGATATTGGTTTACTTATAATTTCATTGGTTAGATATGATTTACTTTTCTTATTAAAAAACAATATTGGACCTGTCAATAAACTCAGTAAATAGAATGAGACAATGATAAATAAAATAATAAATAATACTTTTCTAATATTCATATTTCTAACTTAAATATGCTCTCCTAGTTTTTTAGTAAACGTTTACGGAATTAGCTTAACACCTTAAAAGGTAAATTTTACTAAAAAACAGTGTCATTTTTATGAACTATTTCACATTTTTATCTACGGCTGCGTTTACTCCTATTGAAACCACATGAAAATTCAACAACTATGAGCTATTAACATGCATTATACCTATATTTTATTTAATCTTCACAAAGGTACTTTTAAAAGTAAAAATCTGTAACGTTTTACTAAAACATTCACAAAAATTCCACTAAATTTCATTCCGTAGATTACTATAATTGAAAACATTATATAGTACATAAAGAGGTGATCGATTTGATAGATAAGGTTTTCTAATCAATTCAAAATATAGTAATGAAAAATTTTGTTTTCTTTGGTAGATTAGACTAAAAAAGGAGTAATTGAAGATTATGGATGAGAATATTTTTCTAAAGGATGAGAAAGATTTTACTTTTTATAGAATACTATCTATTTCATCTGGGATGCAGTCTTTTTTTCTTATGTTAAATACTCGTTTTATGATGGAAAGTATCGTGAATGTAGTTGTAATATGTTTATTTTTTTTAAGTTACTTAATTATTTTTATAATAATGCCTAAAACTAAACGAAATTATCAATATATTATTTTTAGTTTTTTATTATTTGTATGTATTTCAATATTTGCTATTAAATAAAATAGCGGAGGTCAGCATTGAATAATTTGATGCTAACCTCCGCTACTTTAAATTGTTTCAGTCCAGTAAGATTTTATTAATTTTGTACGCGCTGAATCGCTGTATATATATATTGTGTCTAAGAACTCTTGTTTTTCCAGAGTAATAGTATTGAACAACATCTTTTCCGTATCGATTAGGACCTGGGCCGTATGTTGAAATAATGTGTTGAGCAAAACCAGCAAATGTAGATGACATAGACCCCGGAACAAAAAGACCTGCTAATCCAGCAGCTATTGTACCAGCTAGCTCTTTAGCGGTATGATTTCCTGTAGTGAAATTTATTGTTGTGGCGTATGAAAATTTTGAACTACCTTCTGGAGGAGAGGCAATAGCTCTTGGACTTATATTTATTAAAGAATTTGAATCTATTAAAGGACTAAATGCTAGAATACTATTATCAACTAAGTTTGTCTCATCTATTGTTTGGGATAAAGTATTAGATTCTTGAGCATGAGAAAATTGTTGGAATAATTGTTCCTAAAATTAAAGATGTAGCAATTAAAGTAATTCCTGTTTTGGTGTTCTTTTTCATGATATTTCCTCCAAATACATAAATTGATTGTTTTATTAAAAAACCTACTTCATTATTGTCATCTAGTATTTTCCATAATTCATTTAAACCTTTTCGTAAAATTTAAGGCGTAACTTCTACTACTCCAAGACTAAATGGACCATTAATAGAAAGAAATTTGTTTGATAATGTCATTTTTGTGAATGATTTCACATTTTTATCTATGGTCGCGTTTACCCCTATAGAAACTCCATGTAAATTTAACAATTATGATTCCATTAACATGCATGATTTCTGTATTTTTATATATTCTTCACAAAGGTACTTTTAAAAGTAAAAATTTGTAACGTTTTACTAAAACATTCACAAAAATTCCACTAAATTCATTCACAAGATTACTATAATTAAAAACATTATATATTACATAAAGAGGTGATCGATTTGATAGATAAGGTTTTCTAATCAATTCAAAATATAATAAAGAGGTACCTTAAATGAAAAATATTTTTGTTTTTGCAATCGCTTCACCTATTGTATTTTATCTTTTAACACTAATACTTGTTTTACTAAATTTTGATGAAATAATCTCATTCTCGATTACTCTATCCTTATATTTAGGCGTAATAATTGGACTTTTATACACAATATATAAAAATCTAAAATAAAAATTTCTAACCAGTTTGAAGTGATTAGAAATGAGTGTAAGAGTCGTGCAATTTCAAGGAAGGAACTGTAAGGTAACGGAGAACTATGAATAGAAATCCTAAGAAAAAAAAGAGAAGTCTTTTATTTAAATTAAGTTTAATTCTACTAATTCTAATATCAAGTACAACATGTTATGGCTTCTATCAATATAAAAAAGCAATTCAGATAGGTCAGCAAAACACTAATAAAAAAGCTATAAAATTCAATTCTAAAAAAACACCTAATAAAACTAATATCCTATTACTAGGAGAAGATGCTCGTAAAAAAGGTGAAACCTCTCGAACGGATTCAATTATGATCTTACAATACAATAAAAAACACGAAACGAAGTTAGTTTCAATTATGAGAGATAGTTATGTTCCAATTCCGGGATATGGAAAACACAAGATTAACGCAGCTTATTCTTTCGGAGGGGTTGAGCTTCTACGCCAAACGATCCAACAAAATTTTGGAATTGAAATTGAATATTATGCAATAATTGATTTCAAAGGTTTTGAAGAAATCATTGATGGGATTGCTCCAAACGGAATAACAATTAATGTAGAGAAACCAATGGAGAGTCATATTGGAGTCCGCCTTCAACCAGGAGTTCAACAATTAAATGGAAAAGAACTTTTAGGTTATGCAAGATTTAGACATGATGCTAAAGGTGATTTCGATCGAGTTGTTAGACAACAAAAAGTACTCGAAGCTATTAAATCCCAAGTACTTACTATTAAAGGAATTGCAAGTTTGCCGAAAACGTTGGGGGTTATCCAACCATACATACAAACCAACATGTCTACAATGGACTTATTAAAAATAAGTTCTGATTACATAGTTAAAGGTAAAGACAAAGATGTAGAGACATTGAGAATTCCTATAAACAACACTTTCACACCAAAAAGATATGAAAAAGCAGGTGAAGTATTGGAGTTAGATGCTGAAAAGAACAAAGAGGCTTTGGAGCTGTTTTTTAACTAATAAAGGACGCAAAATGCGTCCTTTCTTTATAAGCTATTATAGAACTGTCTCCAACTTAGTATAACTCAAATTCTTACCAAAAATCCCTTCAACTCAATCTATATAAAAATTAGTATGAAACTATTCTTAAAAACTATTAATTTGAATGAACTTTTAAATGATATGGTACAAAAAAAAGAGGAAGAGACTCTTTTCCTCTTTTTTTAATCATTTAATAAAAATTATCCTCTAATATTTTACCATTTTCTTTTACATAGAATTGGTAGTCTTGTCCTTTTAGATTTACTCGAACAATGCACTTTCCTTCGTCTTTTAGAAAATTATAAAATGGCTTAATTTCCTCAATATTGTTTTGGTTAGCACCTTTAGTTTCAATTATAAAATCTTTAACTTCATTTTTAGTAATTACAGCTTTAACTTTAAAATATGTATAGGGTACTGTAAAAATTATTATGACTATTGATAACTTTATTAATAATTTTTTCATATTTACCTCCACATTTTTATGTTAAATTATTAAATTGATAAATTAATGTTCCTTTAACCTTCACCTTCTTCATACACTAAAGCCACCTTATAAATGGTCTATTGGTAAAAATAAATGATAAATTACTAATACTTTATTATCAAAGCTTATCATATATGGTATATATTTTAGTTAAAAAAATTTTGGATAATTAGTGTTAATTTTAAATAAATAGTTAACAATCTTTTTAAAAAAATATTATATATATCAGTCTCAAAACCAACAAAACCCAATTTCTTCAAAAAAATACCTTAATCTCCTCAACCAAATAATCTAATGTTTCAGGACGAACTTTTTCTTGGTTTGATAAAAACGTAATCGCATTTTTTATCATGAACTTGTTCATCTAAAATTACTCACAGGGTCCCTTCCCTTCTTTGAACCCATTATATCTAGTGTTAGGAATGATTGCAGGTCTCGTTTCACCGAGTAGACAACCGTAATCTCAACTAGACTATTAATAATCATTTATTTTCTACTATTTAACAGTGGCTATATATAACTATTTCCAATAAAATTAAAATATTGTTAGAAAGTATAACTTACAATTAGATATCGGAGGATTATTGTGTCAAATTATAAATCACAACTGAAACGCATCGTCGAAGGATTAAAACATACAGATTCCACTATTCGCCATGATGCAATTTTTGAATTAATTGAACTATCAGAAGTAGATGACCTACAATTTAATTTATTAACTTTAGAATGGTTAGCAAAAGAAGCTGCTTATCCATATCCAACATCATTTAAGGTATGGGATGAACCTAGTTACCATCTAATCAAATTCATCTCACATTTCGAAATACCTGAATTAATAGAGGCCTTAATAAAATATTACCCTGAATATAGTAAGGCTTCTAAAGAAGAAGTATTTCGATACATAACCTTATTTGATGGAGAAGAGCATGAGCAAGCAATCTTAGATTTAATTGAGCAAGATATTCAAAACAAACAAGTTGTCTTACCATTAGATGTGCTATACGACAATCCTGGCATCATTATTAAACTATTAGAAAAACATACTGAACTATTCGAAGTGGAAGAATATAAAACTACTTTTTATCGATTGTTATCATACTGTTTAGATAAAAATTATCTAGACCGCTTCAAAACAAAATACATCGCACCATTGTTATTAGTAGATTATCAAAAGCAAGTAGACGAATTTCTGCCTTATCAAAATGATTATGATATTAAGTTTGTGTATGGCTCATGGAAAGAAACCTATTTACAAATCCGTTCAATTATGGCGATCTATCTATCTTTAATGGAGTATTACTTTAATGATGAAATGACACCTTTTATAAAAGAAGCAATGTCATTTACTGATCCGTTTATTCGAACTAACGCAATTATTGCTGCTCTTCAACGAGACATTAACGTACCTGAAGAACAACTGTTAGACTGTGCAACAAATATAGAATCCACAGAATACTTTTATTCGGAAATACTTAGAATCCGTAAAGAACACTTATTCCCTATTAAAGAGAATAAACAAGCATATTTTGCTAAAAGTCATCTGTTTCTATATATCGTCCAAGAACATGATTTTGTACCTGAAACAATCGAGTTAATCAAACATCTAGATATTGAAAACACATATAACCAACCAATCCGTTATTATTTAGCTTCCGTTTCCTATGATGATCAAGTCATCCCGGCCTGGGTAGGTGCTTATGCTCTTGAGGAAGAAGACGACTCGGTCCAAATGTGGGAAGGAACTTATTTAGAAGATGGACAATTCAATGAAAAATCAATCGTAGAACATGTACAACTATTTATGAACAAAAGAGCGAATGAAAAAGAAGAAGATGCTTCAATTGTATACTACGAAGGCAAGCCAAAACTAAGTAAATGGTTCTACACTTGGTACGTCCTACTAGCTTTTAGAGGATATCAAGCATTCTCTACAAAGGATCCAGTATACATCACTTTAACAACTATATTTGCAGTTTTAATCGTTTCATATCATATCTATAAGACTAGACTATTAAAAAACAAAATCGAAATCGTCGGGAATGTTGTCCGATATTCCGAAAAGGACGATCACTCCCAAATTTTACTAGAAGACATTAAAAAAATCACAATTCAAAAGTCTAACATGAAAACAAGAATGCTTGATCGACGTTCCAAAGTCGTAGCCATTTACAACAAACAAAATAAAGTTGAACTAGAATTCCCATTGGAATGTGTATCTTACGTTGAATTCGCAATTGTTGTAGATGAACTGACTGATCATTTAAAAGAGCAACCACATATTCAGCAGCAATAATTTAAATGAAAATAGAGATGCCGTTATTGGCATCTCTTTTATTTAACCTAATCGAAACTCCATTTTTCTATTTTTTGTCGTCAATCCAATTGACTCATAAAAATGGATTGCTTTTTGATTACTCTCCGAAACTCCCAATTCAACACTATCAACGTTCAATTCTTTCGCGAAATCAATAATATATTGCATGAGTTTTCTTCCAATACCCTTTTTCCTACTCGCATCATCAACACATAAACTATTAAGCAATAAGATTTTCCTTGCATTAACAAATGAGTTTTCAGGTATTTCCTCTTCCTTCAAAACTGCTACACCAAGTATTTTAGTAGCTAAGGTAGCGACAATTATATGTTGTTTATCATCTTTTAGTTGGTTATTAAATTCCTCTTCACCTACTGGAGTAGAGTTCTCTTTGTATAGGTCGGGGCGTTCAAGAACGTGTAAATCGTGAACTTGTCTGAATAATGATATTAATGACTCGTAGTCTTCTTGATTGGCATTTCGAATTGTAATCTCCATGCATTTTCACCTCTTTAGGTTGTTTTAATCTTGCTGTAATTTTCACTCATACACTAAATTAATTATCCTCAATTATTTCCAATATATTAGCTGCCAACATTTGTCTGATCGGTTTAATAAAACTTTTCCCTGCTCCCCAACCAATATCGAAAATTCCATCACCATTACCTGAGGAAATGCACTTAACATACGTAACACCACTAAAGTTATCAATTGTAACGGTCAATGTTGCTGTACTATTGTTTCTAAAAAAGTATTTTTGAAATACTAGGATTACAATTTCTTTTTCTTCAGCAGCTTTATAATCTTGAAAGATCAAATTTGATTGTAAATCTGTGTCCTCTAAAATTAGCTGAGTTGTTTGAGTTGGCTTTATGTTTACAGTGAATTCCGTGTAATGTTTCATATGTTCCTCCTTTGAATGTGATAAATAGGTAGAATTAATTTATTTCGTAACCGCAACTAATTCATCCATTGTAAGTAATGAGTGTAAAATTAATCCTGCTTCGTATAAATTTTCTTTACCATTTTGTTGACGATCAATTACACATAAGACATCTTTTACATTGGCACCAACTTGATTTCTTGTGCTAATTGATCTTTGTTCACTATTAAGTCCCCCTAAAAGTTATCTAGTTCCCAACTAATTTTAACAATAATTTCCTTTAAGTTTCCAAAGTAAATTATCCTATTTAATTGTATTAAATTCCATTTAATCAAAGGGCTCTGTTAATATTTATTGGTATCCTTGTATTGTTTTTGTCATTATACTCTTTGTTACGGCACTAAATTCCTTATGTATCGAACGCACTGCACTAGTTCAATAAGAAAAAATTTATTCGAAGTGTTTAATTAGTTAATGTTTAATTGAATATATATAAGATAAATAATGCATAAGGAGGAAAAGTCTTGTATAATCCTAAGGTGTTCTTCTATTAGTTGCGGTTGGCACTAATGGCAATTGCCATAATCTAAATCCCCGCAGCAGGGAAGGAAATGTTAGATTTAGAAACAGTTTCAAACTGGAAAAATGAACAGAATAAAAACCACAAAAAAATTTATAAAGATCCTCGAAGAGAAAAACTTCTTGAATATCGCAAGGGCTTTAAATCTGTTCATTATAATAAGGAAGTAAAGGAAGTTAGAAAAGACGATTATCGAAAATATCGGAATCGAATGAACCACTTAATCAAAATTGAAAAATACGAACTAATTCACAAATATAAAAAAACTAGTGGTTGGTTGACATGGTAGTAATAAAAGCGCAGATTTACTTCCGGCTTTTTAACTTTTTCATTAAGTATAAGTGATCAATTTAATATTTCTTGTACAACTTGATCGACGATACGTCGGTCTTTTTTTATTAAACAAACAAGGATTTTTGATTTTTATATATATCACTTTAAAAATTCTTAGAGATTTCAACCGTTATAAAGCCCTTCGGAATAAGACCTAAAGGGCTTTTGTTTGTAATTGACCTATCAACATATTTCAAATCTATTAAATGAATCCTTTTTCCACCATTGACTCTGCAATTTGGATTGAATTCCAAGCTGCTCCCTTAAGTAGATTATCCGATACTATCCAAAGGTGGAAACCAAAAGGATGGTCAGGATCTTTTCGGATTCTACCAACAAACGTATCTGTTTTTCCAGCTGCGTATAAAGGCATAGGATAAAGCTGTTCACTTGGTGAATCTTGTAAAGTAACACCTGGTGCCGAATTTAAAACATTTCTAATTTCATCAACTGTTGTTTTTCGTTCTAATTCAATATAAACCGATTCGGAGTGACCAGATACAACTGGCACTCTAACACAGGTGGCAGCCATTTTTAGTTTAGGATCTTCGAATATTTTTTTTGTTTCTTGTATCATTTTTACTTCTTCAAATGTGTAATCATTTTCAGTAAATACATCTACCTGTGGTAGTACATTAAAGGCAATTGGATAATGTTTTTTATCTTTTTTTACAGGCATTATTGAAGCCTCAACTTCTTCACCAGCGAGCAGGGTCATTGATTGGTTTTTTAATTCATTTATGGCATGTATCCCAGTACCTGATACAGCTTGATAGGTTGATACGATAATTCGCTCCAATCCGAATGTTTCGCGGATTGGTTGTAATGCTGTTACCATTTGCAAAGCAGAACAATTAGGAACAGCAATAATTCCTTTATGTTTAGAAAGCGTATGAGAATTCACTTCAGGTACAACAAGAGGGACATCAGCTGACATACGATATTCGCTTGTATTATCAATTACAACTGCACCACTAGCAACTGCGTGGCCAGCTAATTGTTTGGATACGTCTCCTCCTGCGCTAAAAAAAGCAATATCTACTCCCTCGAAGCTGGTTTGCTTTGCTTCTTGAACAGTAATTTCTTTACCTTTAAATGGTATTTTTTTCCCTGCAGATCGAATAGAGGAAAGAAATGAGACTTTTCTTATTTTAAAATTTGTATCTTGTTCAAGTAGACCAATAATTTTCTGTCCTACTGCGCCAGTAGCACCAACAACTGCAATATGATAACTCTTTTCACTCATATTTTTCTCCTCCAATATTGTTAAAAGAAGTTTTATTTTCTTTCATATTCAATTTTAAAGGAATATACTCTATATTAATAATTGAAAGATATGATATAATCGTTCACAAATCATGATACTAAAAGAGGTTTTTATTATGGAAATAAGGCACGTTCGAACTTTCTGCGCTATTGTTAAACATGGTAGTTTCTCAAAAGCAGCTTATGCATTAGATTACGCACAATCAACTGTGACAACACATATTAAGGCGCTGGAGAATGATTTGCAATCTCCTCTTTTTGATCGATTAGGAAAAAAAGTCCTTTTGACAAAGGCAGGACAACACTTTCATCCTTATGCGCTAGAGTTACTCACAATTTACGAAAAAGCACATGAAATACCAAAAGATAGTGACCATCCTGAAGGGACGCTAACAATTACTGCAAATGAATCATTAGCTGTCTATCGGCTACCCCAAATTTTACAAAAGTATAAACAGATAAATCCTAAAGTTAATATTATTCTTGAGACTGCTACAAACGAACAAGCCATTAAGAAGTTGCGAGATGGTGATACAGATATCGCGTTCATTATAGGAGAGTCTATAGAGTACGATGAGTTCATAACGAAAAATTTATTTGATGAGTTGTTTGGATGGATATTAACTCCAGATTTAACTATAAGCAAGGATCCAATTGAACTATTAAGGGATTATCAATTTATATATACAGAGAAAAGTTGTGGTTATAGAGCTATGGTGGATGGGTATTTACGTAAAAGTGGGCAGATTCCTGATAGAACTTTTGAAAGTTCGAGCATAGAGGTAATCAAACAGTCAGTAATATGTGGGTTAGGAATTAGCATTCTTCCTTTTATAGTAGTACAAGAAAGTTTCAACAAAAATCAATTAATTTTTAAGCCAATTGAAACTTCACAAAAAATACAAAGTAGTTTCATCTACCATAAATCAAGGTGGGTATCTCCAGTTCTACGTTCTTTCCTTACCTTATTAGAAAAGTAGAATAGCATTTGAACTAATTTAAAGTAAAAATCAGAAAGGATACCGTGTGTATTCCGAGACAGATATTGCGTGGTTTGAAATCATAAAGTACTACCGTTCCATGAATATGCCAATTCAAGAGTTAAAAAGATTTCCCGAGATGCAAAACGAGGGAGTCTCAAAGGTTACAGCTTTACGAAAATTTATGGAAGCACATCGTTTGAAAGTGGTCGAACAATTGAACGATCTAAATAAGGTGCTTTCACAAGTTGATCATAAAATTAAAGTATTAAAAGAATTTGAAGCATCTGATAATACTAAAACACTTAAGAAGAAATAGAAAAAACGACTGTCTAATAAAAACAGTCGTTAATTTTAATTATCAATTTTCTAGTTAAATCTTACACCATTCTTAAATTCCATTTTTGGAAAACTACTACCAGCGATCTTATCTTCAGGTATAGCTTTTTCAATTCTTTCAATATCATCGGCACTTAATTGAACATCTACTGATTTTAGTGAATCTCTAAGAGTAGTTCGTCTTGATGCACCAACTAAAGTAATGATGTCATCCCCTTTTGATGAAAGCCATGCAAGAGCTAGTTGTGGAATTGTTATATTTTTCTCATCAGCTATTTTACGCAATTCTTCAACAAGTACAAGATTTTTATCTATATTCCCTTCAGCAAACATTGGAATATATGATTTTGTATTTTCTTTTGAAAAAGTACCACTGAGCAATCCGTGAGCTAGCGCTCCAAATGCAACTACTCCAACGCCAAGCTCTCGTGCTGTTGGTAAAATTTCTTTTTCCATACTCCTATTGAATAAAGAATACTCTGTCTCGATAAAGCTTATTGGATGAACAGAATTAGCTTTTCTTAACGTATCAGCATCAACTTGTGTAATCCCAACATGTTTTACATATCCTTCTTTAACCAAGTCAGAAATTGCACCGATCGTTTCTTCAACCGGAATTCCTAAATCAATTCGGGCTGGTTGGTAAAGATCGATATAATCTAAATTTAATCTTTTAAGTGTATAAGTAAGATAATTTTTTATTGATAACGGTCTAACATCTAAGCCATAAAATGAGCCATTAGGTGCAGCTAATACTCCAAACTTAACTGATATAAAAGCTTGCTCTCTTTTTTGACCTTTTAGTGCTTCACCAATCACCATTTCACTCTTTCCAAAGCCATAAAAGTCTGCAGTATTTAAATGATTGATTCTAGAATCAAGTGCTTCATGGATTGTAGCGATATTTTCAGACTTATTAGCGTCATTTATCATCCCACCACAACCTAATCCAATTTTATAAAGTTCTGAGTTATTACTTTTATTGATCATCTTAAGTTTCTCCTCTTCTTCATTATTGTTTGAGATTGCTACTTTTCAATCCCTAAATCTGTTCGTACTATCAAATATCTTTTTTAAAGATCTCATCGTAATAAGCAACTCTTCTTCTGTTAATTCTTCTGTAAATAAATTCACCATTTCTTGAATCTTTTCATGAATCTCGGGCATAATGTCTTTAGCTTTTTCAGTTAAATATAATCGATAAGCCCTACTATTTTTTTCGTGTTGCTCTTTATTTACATAGCCTAGATCGATTAGTTTTTTAATCGTTCTTGCAGACATAGCCTTATCATGACCGATTTCTTCGCTTAGTTTATTTTGGCTAATTCCTTCATTTTTTTCTAAAGTAATTAAATATAAAAATGAGCCACTACTAAGTTCATACTTTTTTATAACTTTGTCTAAATAAATTTGAGTATTTCTAAAAATCTTGCTGTTGAGCATAATGAAATGCATGGTTTCTTTTTCTATTCTAATCACCATCTTTATTATTGTTGACTAATCAACACTTATTGTATTCTTTTACTGTTGATTAGTCAACAGTTAGTGTAGAAACAGATTTTCATATACTAAAAACCCTCGAACTAGTAAAAGCTGCAGGGTTTTCTCATTACATCTATTCTTATGATAAATTTCCAATAAGCCACATCGTTTGATTTTTTCTAGCTTTAAAATTACAATGATAGCCTTTTACTTCTAAGTACGATGGAACATTTATTTGCCACTCTCTTTGTAAGTAATTCGGGTCGACAATTGGGATCATTTCTTTTTTGAATCTACCATTATGATAAAGTCCTCGATAGAAATCATCTAATCCTGCTTTTGTATAACCAATCGATACCACAATATACTCCATATGAGGAAGAAAGAAGAAACACATAATTCGGTATTCACTTTCTTTTATCGTTTTCAGATTATGTAAATTACTAACAAAATTAATAATCTCTTGTAAAAAATCTCTTTTTTTACGTCTTGGAATTAATTCAAACTCACCAATCAATTCGAACATACGAAAATGAAAAGCATCGTATCCCTTATACGTACTACTTGTTGAACGAGGAGTTGGTAGTTCTTTAGAAAGTTCATTTATTTCCCTTTTAAGGTTACGAATTCGTCTTCGTTCTCCTCTTAATTTCTTTTGTCTTGTCATAAATAAATACCTCTTTATTTCATCATTTTAATGCTTCATTGTACTCCTTACTTTTCCCCTTTCTTTTAAGTATCATCAAAGCTAATAATTAACTCTTGCTTTAGTTGAAGTATAGAATGAAGTAATAAATAAAATAGAAAAAACGATAGAATCATCTATCGCTCCTTTTAGCTATTTTTGATCTTCACTTTCATTTAAACGGTTTAATTTCTTTTGATTCTCTTTGATCCAAAAACTAATAATAACAACCGTAACATACATAAATGCAGTCATGTACATCAAATGAACTTCTTCTAATTGTTTTAATAAAGTAGTTAATACACCTGCAGCAATTGTTATTTGTAGCAACACAAAATGAAATCTCATATTTCCCATTCCTTTTTACTTACTTTTCTTATTAAAAAATATGTTTTAAAGTTTCAACAAACGTCTTTTTTTCCATTGTTCACAATATTGTAACATATTAAAGCAAAAATCATAACGATTTTAAAATACCGATATTTCCCAAATAATTTATTATCAATTTTTTGCTAATGTAGTTGTTGTATGTACGATCGTTTACACTAAAAAAAGGATAGAAATAGTAGAATTTACTTCTACATTTCTATCCTTTTTTATAAAAATTAAAATAATAATATGATTGCTTAAATGTTGAATTATTTATGTTATTTCAATGAAATAACGATGTTTTCTCTTTTTAACTTATGCTACTTTTTTTTCTACTCTATGATTTTGCTTTATTTCACCTAATTTGGGAACAAATTTAGTAATAAAATAATCTAAACCAAATCGACCTGCATTTGAGCCTGCTACAATAATGAATATACTTAATAAAACTAATTGTGGGTTAATGCTTGTTGTTCCACTAAACATGAATGCAAAGTTCATCATAAGCGCAAAGAATGTTGCTGTTTTTGTAAAGCAACCAATGATTAAACCAAGACCAATAGCAAATTCTCCGACTGGTACTAAGAAATTAAACAAGTCAACATGCGGGATAGCGAAATTTGTTAAAAAATCTGCCCACCAGCCTTGAACAGCTGGGTGCTCGCCCGTTGCACTTTTTACGGCGAAAGCAAGGAAACCTGACGCATCGAATCCTCCACTTGATAATTTGCCCCAACCTGCAGTGATAAACTCGTATCCGACATACAGACGAAGAATGGTTAATACACCTGCAGCTATTTTATTGTTACGTAGGAAATTAATAAACATATAAACTCCTCCTGTTGATTTAATTAAATTTATGTGTGCTATGTTTACAGATTGATTATACAATACACCTTGTGAAGTTTTTCACATTATTAGTGAACAATTTGTGTCTTCACATAGCAAACAAATGGAAAACGCGTCAAAAACTCAACGCCTGTATAGAACTAGCAAAATTTGCCCCAAACTATCAATACTTGCTCATAAAAATCAAATCAATTAATGGGGTATTGTGTTGGAAAGATTTTTTCAATTTCATTCAAAATTAGGTCCGTTTCACCTTTTTTCATTAAATCACCTATTAACAATCGGAATCATATTGATACTCAGTATTCTTCTATTTGTCTTTAGAAAACAGATTCAAGAATCAGAGAAAAAACGCTTTTTTCGTTTCTCTTTAGCAATTCTCTTATTGGCTTCTGAGATTTTTTATCATATATGGCTTGTGTATGAGAATGCTTGGTCGCTTAAAACGGGTTTACCACTTGAACTTAGTGATATTACTGTCATTCTGGGAATTATAATGCTTCTGACAAATAGCTATAAAGTATTTCAATTCATGTATTTTGCTGGTTTAGCCAGTTCCATTCAAGCCATCTTGACACCTGATCTTGGGCATTATTCGTTTCCACATTTTCGATATTTCGAGTTTTTTGTTTCGCACGGAGGAGTGGTGCTTGCCTGCTTGATTATGGTAGTGGCCAGCAAATATAGACCGACCATAAAATCCATGTGGGTGACCGTTCTCATTGTTAACCTTTATGCAGCTTGCGTATTTTTCGTTAATAAGTTGTTGAAAGCTAACTTTATGTATCTCATGAAAAAGCCCGAAAATGCTTCTCTATTAAATTATCTAGGACCTTGGCCATGGTATCTTCTCTCGGCAGAATTAGTGATGATTGTGAGCTTTTACATATTGTATAGTCCGTTTTGGTTAAAAAGGAAAATCGAAAGAGATCAATAATTTATGTGTTAGTGGTAACAAAGATAACTACAGATATGGCTATGTTATTAGATTAATATTTGGAGTTAGTCATATCTGCACGTCAATGGGTTCATTAACTAATGTTCCCCAAAATATTTTAGGTCAAAGCCTAAGAACTATTGCATTCGTTTTGTAAAGTTGTATTTTAAATACTCTGACTTTCAACTTTAAGAATTTCACATCTCAAACAAAATGAAAAATATAAAATTAACTCTCCAAAAAACAAATCAATGTTTTTTTCCTTAAGATATTCAATAAAATTTTCTCCACTTATTAAAGCTATAAATGGCATATCTCCATGGCAGCTACAGCATTTGTTATTTAATTCATCTTGTGCTAAGACTGGTTTCCCTAATACACGCCCTATATATTCAACACCAAAATCTGAAAAAATATCATCATATGTCTCTTCAGAAGTAGGATAATCCTTCTCTTTAAATTCGTTTAATGTGAATTGTAAGGTTGGTATTGGAACAGCAATTCTTTGTTCCACATCTATTTGCTCTTTATGCTCTTGTTTCTGTTGAATAATTGAAGCACTCTTAGACATAAAATCAATTTTAAAATATTGATCATCCCACTGCATTGAACAATTTAAACAAGAAAATAAGGGCAATTCTTCTCTTCTATTTCCTTGAAACATATTTAATCTATTATCATTCAAGTCAAGACTAATAAGTTGATGCATCGACTGTTTACAAATCGGACATTCTGGAAGATTCCAATTTTCTCCACCTAGCACGTGATGATGTTTATCACTCTTATTATTAAATATAATTTTATAACCAACTGTATCCTTATACGATTTATCGTAAAATATATTTTCCAAAATAATCCCTCCCCCAATAATATTTAAGGTTTGCCTTCCTTAAATTTTAGCAGTTTTGGATATACATTAGTTAAAACTGTAAATCATTTAACATTAAGAACTTCTATCCTGTAACGCTCCCTCTCAATCGGGCTTAATATTATCGCAGCAGATGGACGTGTAACTGAAGGTAATAGCAACTGGTCATTATCATCTTCATCATACATAACATTCCAAGGTAGAATTCCAAAATATGCTTCAGCAAGATCCTCAAGCACATCACTTGTATGACTAATTGAACCGATTCTTGATTCCCCTATATGTCTCCTGTCAACCTCACTCTTATCTATCATTACATTTTTATTTCCAATTACTTTCCAACTGTAATTATCTAAAGAACATGATGTCACTGATAAAACTGAAATATAATTATAATTTTCAATCTCAACAAATTCAGGAATTTCCCTAAAATTAATATCAAACAACCCACAAACTGGCTCTGAATAGGAAAGCCATACTACCTGCCCTAAAGCATAGGAATCATTGCTAAGTGAAATAAGAAATAGATCTCCTATTGACCATTTTTGTTTCTTCGGTCTCTTATGTGAAATTAGTTGTTGCTCTACTTTCCTTATTTCCTCTTTTGACAACTCAAAATTAATGATTTTGTTCATTAAAACAACGATTTCTAACATTGCCAAAGCATTTGAAGTCCTGATCACAACTTCACCGGATTCTCTATCAAACTCAATTTTCTTATAATCCTTTATTTCCATATTTTCACGAAGAATTTTACGAAAGTATTTAACGGCTTCATAATTTGTTTCCATTTTGAAAAAATCCGCTATATCTTCTGCAATGTAAAAATATGAAATTGAAGGATTTGGTATAAATACTTCTATTTTCCCAATAAATAGTGAAGAATGACTTTTATTCATATATACCTGCCTTTCTTAATTTGAATCGCATTTGCGACTCTTGTACTTTTTCAATTAATCTAATGTAAACTATATTATCATTTCATCTGCCAAAATAAAAAAGCCACAATAAAGTAGCTTTTGAGATTCAACATGTATGTATATTTAGAAGAAAAGTTTTGTTTATTTTATTTACAAAACATCAAAATTTTTACTAATTGTAATAAAATTACTCAATTCGTTCATCAGTTTCTCAAAATCTTTCAATAGTAAATTACTAATGTAAATTTCAATTTCTTTTCCAGAATGAGTTACTAAGATGAATTTATTATTAATAATAAATGCTTTTTCTATTTCTTCAACTTTTACTACCTTTCTAGAACTAAATATACCTTGATGATGGATAGTAAGTATATTATTCTCTAACCTCAAATAATCAATAGAATTAAGTTTAATAAAAAATAAAGTTTTTGGAATAAAAAGCAAACTAAAGATTATGAACGGTAATAAAGGTATTAAAAATAAAAAGTATGTATGACTGAATACATCCCAAAATGAAAATACAAAATATAGTATGAGTAAAAAAGATATAAAAATACTCAGTAAAATACTATATCCAACTATCTTTGCTTTGGGATGTGCTTTGTATTTTAGTTTCAAAATCCTTCCCTCTTTCTCTGATTTCTAAATCCTAAATTGAAATAGATTAGTAGTATATTCGTTAGATTCTTAATAAAATCCTTTTGGCTAAACTTCCATTTACTTCCAAAAAACGAGCATGAAGTAAAAAAAGCTAATCCTTTGACTTACTAGGAATGGCTTTTGTATGTTAGTTATCTCACTTAATTTAATAAATTTTTGTACCCATCCAAGAATACATGACCTGCAAAGTAAAGGAATATGATTGCTGCAATAAAAGAAAAAATATTAAGTATTTTTGGACCTACTAGATGTTCAGCTTTCTTAACAACGATTGGTCATAAAAGTGACCATAATAGATTAAATAAAAGGAATCCACTTGCATACATAAAATTGAGGTTGGAAATAGTAACTTTATACTTTTTAATAACAGGAGGATATAGATGAATTTACAATCTGGATCCTATTATTGGCCAACTACTTTTCCTGATGCTCCAACATATCCAACATTGGAAGAAGACCTATCATGTGATGTATTAATCATTGGGGGTGGAAGCTCAGGGGCACAATGTGCATATTATCTTTCCGATACTAATTTAGATGTGGCTGTAATTGAAAAATCAACCATTGGCAGCGGCAGTACTAGTACGAATACGGCCCTCCTTCAATATTCCGGTGAAAAAATGTTTACAGATATGATTAACACCTTTGGAAAAGGTTACATCGAAAGGCATTTACTACTACTGAAAGAAGCCATAAATGAAATTGAAGCAGCCTCAAAGAAAGTCATCATTAATTGTGAATTCAACAGAAGAGATACTCTCTATTCCGCAAGCTGTGTAGATGATGTTGAAAGTCTAAAAAATGAATATGAATTCTTAAAACAGCAAAACTGTGAACTTACTTTTTTAACAAAGGAAGATATTGAAGCAAAATATCCTTTTAGCAGGGATGCCGCTATTTATTCCTACAATGATGCAGAAATTAATCCTTTCAGATACACCCATGCACTTTTGGATTACGCCGCAAGCAAAGGAATCCGTATATTTGAACATACTGAAATGAATGGTCACCATTATGATAAAGAACAAGATAAGATGATTGCTTCTACAAAGAATGGTCATTCTATCAAAGCACGATATATTATTTTTGCAGCAGGTTATGAAGGAATAGAGATTAAAAAGGAGAAAAAAGCTTCCTTTGTAAGTACATATACGGTAACAACCCATCCAGTCAAAGATCTTTCCGATTGGTATAACAGAACCCTCATTTGGGAAACCGCTCGTCCTTATTTATTTATGCGTACAACTAGCGATAACCGGATTATCATTGGCGGACTTGATGATAATACTTCTTATTCTGAGGATCGTGATAGTAAACTGATTCACAAAAAGAAGAAACTGATTGAAGAGTTTAATAAAATGTTTCCAACTATTCAAGTACAGCCAGAATATTACTTAGCTGCATTTTATGGAGGAACAATCGATGGCATTCCAATTATCGGAAAATATGAAGCATTTCCAAATAGTTATTTCCTATTTGCCTTTGGAGATAACGGGACTGTTTACAGCCAGCTACTGTCGAAGCTTATTGCAAAGGAAATTGTTGAAGGTAACTGTCCAGATTTAGCTCTTTACTTGCAAGAACGACCTTTGCTAAACAATGGATTTTTTAATTCTTCCAATTGATTCTATTTAACATAGAGACTTAATGTTGATAATTACATAAAAATAGAGGAAACTCCATTTGAGGGTTTCCTTGATTATTGTAATATTATTTCATATTTATTTCAGCTGAACCTGTGTAGTATTTGGTGCGTTTTATCTTTTTCAGCGGAAACTGTGAAGTATTTGGTTCATTTTACTTATTACAGTGTAATCTATATAGTTTTTGGTTCGTTTTTCCTATTGCGGCAGAATCTGTATAGTGGGTCGGAGAAAAATGAGTAAAATTGTTTTTAATAGTTTTCAGTTAGAACAACTTGAAGTAAATAATAACTGAGTAAGCCAGTAAGGGTCTTTATGTTGGCTTAATTGAACATAGGATCTATTAAGTGCGGAGTTAGTTAAGGAAATGAAGGACTATTTAGGTTCTTTTTAACTATAGTTGTAGCTTAAAAATCTAAACGAAAAACGTCAGATTCAAAAAATCCGACGTTTTCTATTTTGCTTTATTGAATGTTTAACTCCTTCAAAATATTCTCTAAAGTTTTACCTTTAATTTTCTTTTTACCTTTTGGAACATCTTGGACATCAGGGTTTGGAGTTAAATAATTCTTTTGAACATAGCTCATATCTTTAGCGTCAACAATACCATCGAAATTGATATCTGCAGCTCGCTTGTTAGTGCCCCAGTATGTTTTAATATAATCGGCATCTAATACATCAATTACATCATCGTTATTTACGTCTCCGCCCATAACTGGTGCGTATAAAATATAAGATAAGCGACCAACAGTATCTCCATTCGTACTATCATATAAATCATTAACTGTCACATGACGGTCGAAATGTCCTGGAGTTTTAATTGTTAAATCGTAATTCTCATTTGTAGCTGGAAGATTTTTAACAAAGTAACGTGCACTACTGTTAAATTCTCCTGTATAAGTCTTACCATTTTTTGAAACTAATTTTAAACTCATACCGGCTTTCGAAAAGTCTTTCTTGTAATCTAGCCATATACCATTTTGATCTAAAAATCCATCGGCAAGAATACCACCTTCAAGTTGAGAGTATGTTGGAACAATGTTTATTCCTTGACCAAAAGCTTGAATTGTCGCAGGTGCTTGATTCAAAGAAAATGCGGTAGCTTTTGTAATATCAATCGTTTGAATCCATTTTATATAGGTACTTGGCGTTTCCTTCACTTTAAAAGTTAGATCGATTAATGGCATAGCAGCTTGAATCGGTTGGATTGATTCACCTGTTAATTGCGTATTAAGGGTTATTTTACTTGCAGTTTGTTCAGCTATGTTAAGATCTGCCTTTAAACCATGTGACTTAGCATAAGCAATAAAATCCTTATTTAAGGATACATTTGCAATGTCGTATGTTGTAGAAGGGAATGTTAATGTAAATTCTCCACCTGTTAAATTAGTAATATTGTGTGCACTAAGTGATAGAGTGACATTTTCACCATATTTTACATCAGTTTTGTTAGCAACTAGTTTCGCATATGGAAGTCCTTTTTTAACAAGCGTGTATGAGAAATCAGGGTGATCTTGCATACCGTTTTGTGCATAGTCTTTGGCATCAAGTGTAATTTTTGTCACATCTTTACCGTCTAGAAGACCTGTCTTAAATTCGAAGTCACCGTTTTTCTCAATTTTTAAAGGAGTTGTAGAGAACTTTGTTTTATTCACTAAATTAATCATATTAGAAGACTGGTCCCAATTAAAACCGTTCTGATTCATTATAGCTACTTGTTGATCATAAATATTTCCTTTTACTGTCATACCATCTTCATTTACTTCGTATACTCCACCTGGTTGTTGCATTTTTACAATTGGATTTGAATTTTCAATATAAAATGTATCGGACTTTTTAAATCTTTTACCTTCTTTGTTTGTTGCGATTAGTTCTAATTCATACTTTCCTGGAGGTGCAAGCTTCTTGGCATAAGCAATTGGATGCTCCTTATTTCCTGTAAAAGGAAAATACAATCCATTAAATGGGAATTCAGTTTCAAAAAGTATGTCTTCTGTAAACAGCCCTTCGTATGCATCAGCCAGGCCAAGCGCTTGTCCGGTTGTAGCATCTTTTAACACAAAATCGACCGTTTCCATTGAACTATTAAGTGCAAATTCAATACCAGTACCAAATGGGAAACTATTATTTAAATCACGTCTCGTTGTGAATGCGTCTTCATAGGCGTTGATTTTATTAATGCCTTCTTGTAAATGCTTGAAGCCAAATGGCAATTGATAAACTTCATCAGGATTACTATTGTTTGTAATATAAATATAACCTTCGTAATTACCAAATTCAGCTGTAGTAGGAATGTGAATCGTTGGTTTAATTTTTATTGTTTTGTTTGCATTAAGTGTAAGAGTATCAGGTACATCTAACGTAATTTTGTTAGCAAAAGCATCTTTCGCTCCTTTTACGTTTTGATTAAACTTAACTTGAATATTATATGTTTTCTTTTTGTTACTAGTATTTGAAATAGAAACTACTCGAGAGTCTATTTTTTCTTTGTCCTCAGTAACTTGTGGTCCGAAGCTTAATGCTCCTGTAACGTCTGGTATTGTTATATCGTTACCATCTTTTGTACTAATCGTTTTATCTATTACTTTAATATGTAAGTCAGAGTGCACTGCTTCATATACATCAATTCTTCCTGCACCTACTTCAAAAACACTGTAATCTTTTTGTAGCTTATCGGCTGTATTCATTAAAGCGGCTTTTACATCTTCAGGTTTGTATTCTGGATGTTTTTGTAAAAGAAGGGCAGCAGCTCCAGCAACGTGTGGACTAGCCATAGATGTTCCTGATGCACTCATATATGCATTTGTATAATCATTTAAGTGATTAGGTCCATTTTGATAAGCAGGTACACTTGAGAATACAGCAACTCCTGGTGCGGTCACTTCTGGTTTAATATCATAAAATCTGTTTGAAGGACCACGTGAACTGAAATCAGCTAATGTATCTCCACTAGTTTTCATTTCACCTATAGAGTTTAATGTAAATGTCGCATTCCCTTGTTTTACTTGATCGACAACTTTTAATCCTTGTTCATTTGTAAGCGTAAATGAAGGGATAAAGTCAAAGTTGTTTCCAAGATAATGAGGAATTTGGCCTTCTGTTGGGTTATTATTATACATTAATACTGCTTTTGCTCCATGTTTCTTAGCAAGTATTACTTTTTCATTTAAAGAAAGTATGCCACGTTCAATCAGTGCGATTTTTCCATTAACATCCTTGCCGTTATAATCACTTTCACTGTTTCCTAACCCTACAAATACGATTGGGAGAGATTGGTTTTTTAATGTATTTATGTCGTCATCATAGCTTTTTGCTAAAAGTTTTAAATTTGATAATGAAAGATTTTCATTTGAACTAACCGTACCAGTAGCTGTAGGGATTGTCATTGAAAAATCACTCGCGCCAACTGTAATAGCCAGTGGAGAAGTTCCAGGTGATCCAAGGCTATATAGGTCATTTCCTGCGTTTCCAGCTGCAACTACTGCAGTCGTACCAGCCAATGAAGCATTATTAATTGCAATCGCATTTGGATCAAGAGGGTCATTATAATCATTTCCAAGTGATAGATTAATAACATCCATTCCGTCGGCAACTGCTTTGTCAATCCCTGCGATAATATTACTTGTGAAGCCTGAACCATATGGACCTAGCACTTTATAAGCATATAGTTCAACTCCGGGTGCAACTCCAGTAACTGCATAATCCGTTTTATTTTTACCTTGACCAGCAATCGTTCCGGATACATGAGTTCCGTGGGAAGTATAGTAAGTAGTACCACCTAATGGACTAATTTCAGGTTGCCCAGATTTTTTCCAATCGTCGTAAGTTGTTTCCATTGGATCGGAATCGTTATTTACGAAATCATATCCACCTTTATAAACATCTTTTAAATCAGGATGATTATAGTCAATTCCAGTATCGATTACAGCAACCTTCACACCTTTTCCAGTAACCCCTTCTTCATGAAGTTTTGTTGCACCGATCGTTTCAGTACTATCTACTGCAGGTGAATGACTAACTGACTCAGTTGCTTGAATCTCTAAGGGAGATGGATCTATTTTAATTACTTTATCCTCAAATATTGCTTTTACTTCATCCATCGCAAGAATAGTATGTACCTCATTAGCTGGTACTGTCATTGCAACACCGTTAAATGCTTGGCGGTATTCTTTACGTATTTGAATAGTTGAAATGGCCTTTTTGGCTTGACCAATTTTATTTTTAAAATTTTGATGAGATTTTTCCACTTTATTTTTTGCATCGTCTAAAGAGACTTCAATTCCGTTTTCTTCGTTGTTCTTAACTACTGTTTTAGCAGGATCTTGTGCAAATTGAACAATGATGTTTACAGGATTATTACCAGTCGTATCAAGCTTTGGTGATAAATATTTTTCTGAATCTGCCATTTCAATATTTTTATGTACGCGATTGCGATCCTCTTTTGATAAATCTTTTAAATATTGCTCAACATTTGATTCGCCACTATGAGAAGTAGAATCTACCGAAGCAAAAGTGTGACTAGAAAATAGCAAACTAGCTGCTATAAAACTAGTAGAAACAACTTTGAGTGGCTTTACTATATTACTTTCCAATTATAAAACACCCCTTCAAATTTATTGTTAGGAATTAACCTATATTCTGATTATTCACAAACTTCAATAAACAATCAATTGTGTTATTTATACACTATAAAATCAACGTTTTTCCCGATTGAAAATATAATTTTTTAAAATTAATAAGAAAATTGTTCTATAAAATCATTAAACATATAAAAGAAATATTTTTTTTGAATTTAAACATTTCTTAAGTTTTAAACGGAATAGGTAATTTTTACGTTAATTATTGGCTTATATGAAAAAGGTAATAAATAGATTAATTTATCTACTTATAACAAGTTTTAAAATAGTAATAAACAAATAAATAATAGGTGCTTGATATGCAATTGGGGTATCCAGAGAGAAGTAAGTAATCAAGTGAAGTCTAGAGAATTTGAGGTTAGCGAAACCCAAAAATGAAAATGGCTTTAATCGTATATTTTTCTCTTTATTTCACGCAAAAAAGACCACAAAATTGTGATCTTTACTTTTTCTTATTGACCTAACGCACTATCGTTAGTTGAATTACCTTTTCTCACTATCTTACCTTCATTACATCGGTAATAGCCGTTCCAACTTATGTATTTTTTCTAGTTTACATAAACACCGTTATCGGCAATAAAAAAGGACTTTCAACAGGAAAGATCCTTTTTTTGCTGCTTCTTCAACTAACGCACCCTAAATGAGAAATTAGGTTTTTTCATTAATAGAAAAAGTCTTATAAGTATTTATCACTAATCACTTTCATATGGTGTAACTCGTGCCCAGCAATGCCATATGCAATGATACCTATCGAAACTGGCCTGTTCATTACAGTTCCATTACGATCCCAAGCTGCATCATCAATGGTTGAAATAAGGCTTAACGTGTTGGAGCGTACCGTGTCTAAACCAGCAAGTAGCTGCTCCCAGGATAATTTGTTGAAGTTTGCCGCAGAAACGTATTGATCCTGATCCATTGCTGGGAGTGGTGCACTTTCATTTCGTGCAATGGCAAGTATTCGATACGACATCACACGTTCCGAGTCGGTCATATGCCCAATCACTTCTTTTAAAGTCCATTTCCCTGGTGCGTACGCCTTCCTTGATGACTCCTCTGATACGCTACTTAAGAGGGTAATGGTCTCAGTTCGTTGCTTACTAAGTATTTCTTGAATATCTCCATCTGGCACAAGACTAACATACCTAGCATTCTCTGGATTTTCAATAAATAATGGTCGTGGACGCACAAGAATCCTCCTCATCGGAATAGTTAATTATGTTTCTAGGCTAATATTCGACTGTCAAGAGGATATATCCTTTATTTGATATTTAATTTCATTACCGCAAAATAAATGCAAATTAAACAACTTTATTATCTCTAAACAACTGATTTATACAGTTAACATAATACAGATAATAATGGATTAATTCACTTTTTATTCCACTAATCTGCCATTTACTTCAAAAAAAAAGCCACATATTTGCAGCTTATTCTTCAAACTATCCCATTCATTAGTTGTACAGGGATTTTAAAATTTTTAGTCTAATTTACCTTTGCATAAATGCAGGTATCAACTAATTTTTTACCGTCTGCTGAAAGATCTTCATTACGTAATATCCCTTCAAGCTCGAAACCTAGTTTTTCAGGGATTGATCGACTTTTAGTGTTATTAGATTCACATAGTATTGCAATCCTTCTAAATTTAAGTAGCTGAAAGCCAAGGTTTATTAACTCACTTACTGCTTCTGTCATATATCCATTGCCACTAAATTGCGTGTTAATCCAGTATCCAATTTCACATTTAGAAATCTTCCAATTAATTGCGTGAAGGCTAGCAGTTCCAATAAAATCATTAGTTTCCTTTCGATAGATAAGATAGCGAAAGCTTTCTCTTTTCAAAAAATCTATATGGGCATTTCTCAGAATAATTTCCGTTTCTTCAACAGTAGGAATAGACTGGTATAAAGTCAACCATTGGTTTAACTCACTAATTGAATCCGTAATAGCTTGGTTTACTACTTTTCCTTCGCCAGCTTGAAGTGGTGCTCGAAGAATTAGTCTGTCTGTTTCTATTTCTAACGGAACATCTAATAAAATAGGATTCATATAATTTCCCCTCTCTATCACTTAATATTATGACTTAATGATTGTTCAACGATCGCATTAGTTAGTTCTATTACTTCAACTCAAAAGATTCTTCATTTCCATCCCATTTAATCGTTACTTTAAAAACATCTGAATCCCTCGTAACTGAGCAACCCGAACAAGAGGTATTCATAGTAATGACAGTTTCATCATTTTCAGTTTCTTTTCGGTTACTGCTCCCAGTAGGGCCATCGACATTGATTTCTAAATTTTTTTTCTTTTGTTTACCATCTTTGAATTCAAATTCAAACTGACCATTTTCAGTAGTGCCATCGACATTTGTTGTATATTCGCCTTTCCAATGTTCGCTTTCACCTTTAAAATGAAGGGAATCATTTGAACAACCAACCAACATTAACAAAGTAACCAAAATCAGAAAGTAAATATTTCTCATAATGCCATCTCCTCTATTACCATAATATGTTAATTCTCGCCCTTAATGATATTTCCTTCTCCAGGAAGAAAGGAAGTATTCTTATGTAACTAAACTGCCAGTTAGGCTTAATAACTTCAACAAAAAAGCGTTAATTCTTCTTTGATTAACGCAACCCGTTTGTCATCTATAATGTTTTTTCCATTTTTATACTAGTTTCTACATAACCTAACTTTTCGTACAAGACTCGTGCTACTTTGTTGTGACCAAAGACGTGAAGCCGAATACTTTTCAATCCTATCTTTTTGGCTACGATTTCAATTTCTTTCATTGCTTGTTTGCCATAACCCTTACCTTGGTTTCCTTCCCAAATGTTAATATCATAAATAAACCCTTTTTCATTTATTCCTTGTGCAAGCCAAATCATACCAACTACTTGGTTTTTGTCACGAATTGTAAATAAGTGATGATTTACCGTATTCTCTCCTTCAGGTAATAATTTTTCGTGTTCTTGTCTTGATTTACTAATTGCCTCTTGTTGCTCCCAATTACCAGACTTAATTTGTTCGTCTGCAAAGTTTTTAATTGCATAACTGAGATATTGCTGGAATTCAACTGAATTCATTTTTTCTAATCTAACCGTCATTTTTCTTTCTCTCCTTATAAGCTTTAGCAAAGTCAATTAAAAATAGAGCCACAATCGTGACTCATGAACATAAACTAAAGAATAATTTGTTGAATCTATAATATTATTATTTTAATTTGTTGTGTAAAACTTTTTTCATTAACTCATTCGAAATAATTAAAGCTTCACTTTTGTTATTCGCTGGACCTGTAACCATCCATCCGTCTTTACCTGACCAACTTTTCCCATCGTGATTTTCTCGATATTCCCCAATCGTCACTTTCTTAAAATCATTGTTAGCAAAGAGAATACCATGGCTATCGATTTTTGGATGTCCATTTTTATAGTAACCATATTCAATTATCCCCATGCCATTTTGATCAAATGCTATTCCTAATTTACGATCTTTATTTGGATTAGGATAATTAGCACCTTTTACATCGATTAGCCCTACAAACTTTCTTTTTCCTAATAAAGATTGATGAAGTTTGCCCTTTATTTTTATCGTCACAGAATTTACTTGATCATGATCTGAACCTAATTGATATTCAACACCATTTATTGACTCATTTACATTCTTTGGAATGAAATAATAAACACCAAAACCCATAGCTACTAATAAGACAAGAAGTACGCAAGAAACAATGACCTTTTTCAAAAAAATCACCTACATTCGTTAACTTTCATGTGTTCCTACTTTTTAAACTGCTCTATATAGATTTTTGAAAGTAATTAATTTATATATTTCGATAAACATTAATTTATTCCTTTTTATTCCAATACAGTTTGGCAACAAAATATAGTCTGCCGAAACAGACCTAATTGCAGTTGAACTATTGGATGAAGAAGTTTTTAATACACTTTTGGATTAACTATTTATTATCCATATCTCGTTTTTTCTCCTATTTTAATATCATATTTAAATTTTAACTTTTATTAATGAACACCTTTTCATTTATCTCAAGAAAAAAACCAATTCGTTTTGAGACTATGTTACTAGCTTAGTAATACAAAAAGTAGCATATAATCAAAACGGCGACTCAGATAATACAAAAAAATAAAGGAGAAGGCTGTTTTTTCTTAAGAATATCACCTTGCATTTATAAACAATTCTTTTATTCGAATTTATAGATTCAATGAAAGAGGTGAGTGCAATAAAATCATTTTTAAAACTACTCTTAATATTAACTTTTGGCCTAGTTTTAGGCGGGTGTAGCCCTCTGGCAAATTACTACAATAATAAAGGCTATAAAGAAGAACAACAAGGGAAGTATGACGCGGCGATTTCTCATTTAAACAAGGCAATAAAAAATAATCCTAATATGTGGGAAGCTTATAATAATCGTGGGCTGTCGTATCATCACAAGAAAATGTACGATCAAGCCATTGCCGATTACAATAAGGCGATTGAATTGAATCCGAAAGAAGCTAAGCCTTATGGCAACCGCGGGCTTACCTTTTACGATCAGCAAATGTATGATCAGGCCATTGCCGATTATAACAAAGCCATTGATTTGAATTCAAAAGATTACATTTTATACTATAACCGGGGGCTTGCCTACTACCATAAGCAGATGTATGATCAGGCTATTTCTGATTATGACAAGGCCATTGATTTAAATCCGAAAGATTATTTATCATATAACAATCGCGGTTATACCTATTATGATAAGCAGATGTATGATCAAGCCATTTCTGACCTAAATGAGTCTATAAAATTAAAACCTGATTTTGCAACATCATATAGTAACCGTGGACTTGTCTATCTGGAAAAACAAATGTACGATGTGGCTATTTCCGATTTTGACAAAGCAATTGAGTTAGATCCGAAACATTATAAGGCCTATAACAACCGCGGGCTTGCCTATTACTATAAGCAGTTGTATGATCAGGCCATTGCCGATTTCAAAAAGACCATTGATTTGAATTCTAAATTTTACCTGGCTTATAACAACCTTGGGCTTGTCTATTACGATAAGCAAATGTATAAACAGGCCATTGCCGATTTCAATAAAGCTATTGATTTAAATCAAAAAGATTACCAGGTATATGACAACCGTGGGCTTACCTATTTTAATATGCGGATGTTCGACCAGGCCATTACTGATTTCAACAAGGCCATCGATTTGAATCAAAAAGATTACCTCGTATATAACGACCGAGGGCTTGCCTATCAAAGCAAGCAGTTGTATGATCAGGCCATATCTGATTACAACAAAGCCATTGATTTGAATTCAAAGGATTTCCAAGTATATGACAACCGTGGGTATGCCTATCTCAGTAAGCAGATGTACGACCAAGCCATTACCGATTTCAACAAGGCTATTGATTTGAATCCAAAAGATTACCTCGTATATGACGACCGCGGGCTTGCTTATTACTATAAGCAGATGTATGATCAGGCCATTGCCGATTTCAGCAAGTCAATTGAATTGAATCCTCACTTTAAACTTGCTTACAGTGACCGTGGAAATGCTTATCTGAAAAAAGGCATGAACAAAGAAGCGACACAGGATTTTAACAAGGCAAAGTAAACTTTGTTTATTCATTAAAAAGGAGTAGGAATTTACCTACTCCTTTTTGTTGTAATTTAAAACCAATAAAATTGTACAATTCTCCTGTTTTTCATTTTCCTTTCATTATTATGTGTGAATATAAAAATGTACTTTAATTCAAATAGAAAGGAAAATCATTTATGGAGACAAATCAAAAGAAAATAAATAGCCTGCTTAACAAGGTACCAGAAGTTACAATCTATTTCTGGATTATAAAAATTTTATGTACAACTGTTGGTGAAACATTTGCTGACTTCTTGAATTTTAACCTTGGTTTAGGATTAGGACTTACAACAGTCCTTATGGGTGTTGCATTTTTTATCTCTTTATTTTTTCAATTCAAAGCAAAGAAATATGTTCCAAGTATTTATTGGATCACCGTTGTACTAATAAGTGTATTCGGAACATTGGTAACCGATAATTTGACAGACGCTATTGGAGTACCTCTTGAAACAAGTACGATTGTATTCTCCGCGCTGCTAGCTTTAACGTTTCTTTTTTGGTTTCTTAGTGAAAAAACACTTTCTATCCATTCAATTTTCACAAGAAAAAGAGAAATATTCTATTGGTTAGCGATTCTTTTCACCTTTGCACTAGGTACTGCTGTTGGGGATTTATATTCTGAACAACTTGGACTTGGGTATTTTAAAACTGGTGTAACGGTTATTGTGATCATCCTTTGTGTATTCCTAGCGTGGAAGTTTTTAAAACTTGATGGAATGTTAGGCTTCTGGATTGCGTACATTCTTACACGTCCACTTGGGGCATCACTAGGAGATTATTTATCACAACCGAAAGTGAATGGTGGTTTAGGTTTAGGAACAACAAGTACAAGTATCATTTTTCTGGTCGCAATTTTAGCAATCATTGTTTTCCTTGCTGTTTCAAAAATTGATATTTCATTATATATTGAAAAAACAGATGAAAATAGAAATAAAAATAATATAATGAAACAAACAATTTTAGCACTGTGTATTTTCTTAGCAGTTGGTATTGGCGGTTATCTTAAATTATCATCAAATGCTGCTTCTACTCAAACAACATTATCTGGTCAATTAACAGAATTTGCAACAATAGAAAATAAAATGTTGTCAGATGTGAACTCAAAGAACTTTAATTTAACTAAAAAAGATGCTGACAGTTTGGAACATCAATGGGATACTTCAGAGGCTAAACTTAGAAAAATAGATAGTACTTCATGGACTAAAATTGATGGTACGATTGACGTTGTATTAGCTTCAGCTCGTACATCAAACCCAGATGCAAATAAGTGTAAATCGGCAATTAATGATTCTCTTAATGTAATAAACGCTGCAAATAAATAAAATACATTTAACATTAGTAAAGAAAAAGCATTTCATTATATGAGAAATGCTTTTTCTTTTTGTCTAGATTAAAGGGATATTTCAATAACAATAATAACATAATAAAAAACAATATAAATTTATTGTAAAACAATAAATAATATGTTAAATTCATATTGTCATTAAATAAGTGAGGTACTTAATATGAATGTTAAAAGAGGTTCAACCACTTTCTTAAAGCTAATAATTTTTCTCGCTGGAATTGCAGTGCTTGCTTTATGTATATTTTTGGTACCAAATATTGCGAATTTCTCTTCAAAATTGTATCCAAATATTGCCGCAATGAAATATCTTGTTTTCATCGTGATGTATGGAGCTGCTGTGCCTTTTTATATTGCCCTCTATCAGGCATTTAATCTTTTACGGTATATTGACAATAACACAGCATTCTCAGAATTATCCGTAAAGGCATTAATGAACATAAAATACTGTGCAATTGCAATCAGTAGTATATATGTATTAGGTATGCCACTCTTTCGTTTTATAGCGAAGAAAGTTGACCCTCCTGTTGGAATATTGGGGATGATCATCATTTTTGCTTCGTTGGTTATCGCCGTTTTTGCTGCTATCCTCCAACAGCTTCTACAAGAAGCGATTAACATAAAATCAGAAAATGATTTAACGGTCTGAGGTGGATGGTATGGCGATAATTATTAATATTGATGTGATGTTAGCAAAACGAAAAATGAGCGTAACGGAGCTTTCGGAGAAGGTTGGAATTACGATGGCAAACCTGTCCATTCTGAAAAATGGTAAAGCAAAAGCCGTTCGTTTTTCAACATTAGAAGCAATCTGTAAGACATTGGATTGTCAGCCAGGTGATATTTTGGAGTACAAAATCGACGAAGACACCCAATAAAAACAGACAGCAATTTTATTTAATTTACTGGAATGAATCGAGAATTTAAGGGATAGCTTAATTGCTATCCCTTCTTTACGTTTATTGATGTATTTTACTCTGATATTAGCGACAAAAAATTATCCTTTGGAACATTCATAGCTACTTTATATCTAATACTACTGCTATTTCTTTACCAAATCGATCGCCATGATCAATAAATCCTAAACTTGAATATAAATTATGTGCTCCTAAGTTTTCAGGGTGATATCCTACAACAATTCTTTTGGCATTTGGTAGTTTAATCATTTCATCGATCATTAACTGAGTTGCAATCTTACCAAGTCCTTTTTGTTGAAAATTCTTATCAACCATTATTCTATAGATCCAATAGCCATCTAGCTCTTCTTCAGTAGTATTAAACATTAAAAATCCAACCGCTTTACCTTCAAAATGTATAGCATATGGCTTTAGTGAAGATTCAAATTTCGATTGAGCAATCGAGATTGCATTCGGCTCGATGTGACTCTTTTGATCTTCAGATACCTCTAATAGACAGCATTCATACCAATTTTCTGCATTTAGTTCCACCAGTTCTACGTTTCTATTCTGCATATTTTCCCCTTTGTTAAATTATTTGAGCTAAATTACTCTATCCTAATTTTAACAAATTTTTCCAATAGTGTATTAGGACGTTTATCCTAATTCAACTATTCTATTGGTACTTAGTAGAAAAAGATTCTTAAATAAAAAATAACCTCTCATCATTGAGTGGCTATTTCTTTAACGATTTCGATAAATTTTTTACTTATAATAGAAAGCTTTTTATTTTTTGGATAGATTACCCATAAATCCTTAACAACATATTCATTATTTTCTTTGTATGGAATAGATCTTAAGGTTCCACTTTGAATGTATGGATGAAATTTAGCGCCTGACTCATGAGAATAGACAAATACATTATGTTCTCTAACTGCCTCTGTAAGAATATTCATACTGTTTGTAGTTACTCTTATTTTATTTTTATTTTCTTTAATTAATTTAGAATAGTAATAATCAGAATAGATTGAATAACACGCTGTATCCATCTCGAATACATCAGCTTTTGTTACGTAGTCAAGATGATAGAGCGGGGAGTTTTTTCCTACAATAGCGTGAACACGATCAGTCCGAATTATTTCATAGTTAATATTTTTTTCACCCTTTAGTATCTCTAAATCTTGAGGGAAAAAGCAAAAATCATATTCAGTGTGTTTAATTGTTTCCATTATAAGTGGTGGATCTTTTTCCTCGATTTCAATCGTTGCATTCGGATGTTCATCTTTAATTCTGTTCATTGCTCGTAGAAGTACTGCTGCAAAAGTAGGAGCAGCTACTATTTTCAAATGAATCTTTTTATTATTTTTATAATCAGACAGCTCTTCATTTAACTTACTGATAATTTCTAAGACTTCACTAGCTCTATTTATTAAAATCTTTCCTTCTTCTGTTGGAAATGTTCCTTTTCTTGAACGGTTAAAAATATTTATTCCCATTTCATGCTCTAATTGGGAGATCGATTGACTTAGCCCTGAACTTGTAATATGTAATTTTTCTGCAGCCTTAATGATCGATTTCTCGCTTGCAACTTTTACTATGTATTCCATTTGCTCGAAATTCATAAATTCTCCTCGAATAAGAGTATACACACTTATATTTTCTTTCAATTGAAGTTGTATTCATTCTAGCATGAAAAAGTAGTACAATTCAAAAACTCATCATCCGCGTGCGCCTAGAGTAGAGTAAATATAGAATACTTAACTGTGAAGTCCTTATTGAACAATCTTGTCATTCACTTCATCTACTTTAATAAGAAAAAACAGACTCATTAAAACTATTCTTATCCTCTTATTATTCACACATCACAAAACTAAATAGTCATCCTAGAAACGAATTTTCTTTTAGAATTTATGCCCCCTTGCATGTACTATTTTAGTAATAAATTCTGTACTTTTTACCAGTTTCTTTATTAAACTCTCCTGCAAATACTAAATTAAAAAAGCAGCCAATGGCTGCTTTTGATCTTATACTTACTCATTGCTTGTATATATTTAATAATCTAGGTGATTTTTTTAATTTACTTTTTTACTTCTTTTTATACTTATTACACGATTATATTCATCTTCAAGCTCGGTTAGCGTTAGAACAAATAAATGAGATGACTCTTTTTTATATATTCCAATTTTAATAAGCTTGTTAATGAGATAATGCTTTCTAGTTTCTACCGCTTTTCTCAACATATTTTCCACTTCTATCCCCCCTTAGAACTACTCAATTTTTAAAGATTAAATGCTTTCCTTATTTCATGGCTTGATAGTTTACTTACTCTGTTACTTTTGCAAAACGGAAGTCTGGATTGTTCAACGGATCAAAGCGAATACCTTTAATATTTTTCTTCACTAAAGAATTCTGCGATGAGAAATAAATAGGAATAATTGGCATATCTTCCATTAATACAGCCTCTGCTTGATGCAATAACTCAAATCTTTTTTCTTCATTTTGTTCAATTAACGATTGCTCCAATAATTTATCAAATTTCGGGTTACTCCAATTTGTAAAATTACTTGAGCTGTTCTTACTGTAAAGATTCAATACAGGATATGGATCAAGAAAATCTCCGCCCCAACCCATTCTAGCAAGTTGGAAATTCTTTTGCTTAAACGTATCAATGTAAGTTTTCCATTCCTGATTTTCTAATTTTACTTTTACACCTAGATTTTCTTTAAACATTTCTTGAAGTGCTTCCGCAATTTTTTTATGGTTTGCTTCTGAATTATATTTAAGTGTTACTTCTGGTAATTTGCTCCAACCTTCTTCTTTTAAGCCCTCTGAAAGTAATTTCTTAGCTTCTTCCTTATCAAACTTATAGTATTTTTTTGCCTCATCTCTAAAATCTTTTCCTGAAGGAGACTTTACTCCAAAAGGTACATAACCGTAAGCTGCCTCCTCTCCTCCTTTAGAGATGTTTTTTGTAATTGCTTCACGATCAATTGCCTCAGCAAATGCTCTTCTGATTTTTGAGTTTGTAAAGGGCTTCTCATTTAAGTTAAAAGAGTATGTATAAACACTAAATTGCTTTGAATTAACAAATTCTTTACTATTTTTTTCTTGCTCAATTGCTTCGGGTTGTAAGTTCTTTACTAAATCAAGTTCATTTGATTTAAACATTTGATACTCAGTCGTTGCATCAGCAACCATTTTAAATCGAACCTTATTAATTGTTATATTTTTTTGATCCCAATAAGCATTACTTTTTTCAATCGTTAATTCATTGTTATGCTTCCAGCTTGATAATTTGTAAGCTCCATTTGTTACAATTGTTTGTGCCTCTGCTGCCCAATCCTTATTACTTTCTACTACTTTTTTATCGACCGGTAAAAAAGCTTGCCCAAGTAATACTTTTGGAAAGAATTCGATTGGTGTTTTTAACTGGATAACTAATGTTTTAGAATCGATTGCTTTAATACCAACACTTTCAATTGATCCCTTCCCAGTATTATATTCCTCAGCACCTTTAATGTAATAAAAGCTTGAAGGATCATAAGCCGCCGTTTTTGGATCTAAAACCCTTTTCCAAGCAAATTCAAAATCATTAGCTGTTAAATCATCACCATTTGACCATTTTAGTCCGTCTCGGATTGTAAAAGTATATGTTTTCCCATCTTTTGATACATCTACCTTACTCGCTACGCCTTCGACAATATTCCCTTTCTTATCATAGCGATACAAGCCTTCGTATAGGTTATCAATAACCCAGTAAGAAGTTGTATCAGATGCAAAGGCAGGGTCTAATGTATAAGGTTCTCCTGCTAAGTTAGCCACTATTTCTTGTTTAATATCGTTTCCTTTTTCCACAGTACTACTTGTAGAGTTGCTCCCACATCCAGCTAATCCTAAAATAAATATCAATATTGAAATAAGAATGAATGAATTTTTCTTCAATTGTATAACCTCCAATTATTTTAAAATAAGTGACATGAAACCCAATGGTTTATGCTAACTTCTTTCCACTCAGGTGTTTTATAAGTACAAATATCCATTGCCATTGGACATCTAGTTCTAAATGGGCATCCTGAAGGGGGATTTAATGGGCTCGGTGGGTCACCAGAAAGTACAATGCGTTCTTTTGTCCCCCGCAACCTTGGTTCAGACACTGGTATCGCTGATAAAAGTGCTTTAGTGTAAGGATGAAGAGGTTCTTTAAATAATGTCGTACTTTCTGCCAATTCCATCATTTTCCCCAAATAGATCACACCGATTCGATCGCTTATGTGCTTAACCATTGCAAGATCATGTGCTATAAATAAATAAGTTAATTGCTCTTTTTTTTGTAAATCCTGTAGTAAATTAATAACTTGAGCTTGGACTGATACATCTAATGCGGAAATTGCTTCATCAGCAACAATAAATGATGGTTTTACCGCCAATGCTCTAGCAATTCCAATTCTTTGGCGTTGACCTCCACTAAATTCATGTGGGTACCTATCTGCATGTTCCCTATTTAAACCAACCTGTTCAAGCAGTTCAATTACTCTTGCTTTTTTCTCTTTTCCTTTTAACAATTTATATGCATCAATCCCTTCTGCGACAATATCTCCAACCTTCATCCTCGGGTTAAGCGAACTATGTGGATCTTGAAATATCATTTGCACTTGTCTGTTAAACTCTTTTTTACCTTTAGAATCCAACTCCGATAGTTTTTTTCCTTCAAACGAAACATTGCCTGTAGTTGCTTCATATAGACCGACAACAGTTCGTCCGAGTGTGGATTTACCACTACCACTTTCTCCAACAAGTCCAAGCGTTTCTCCCTTCTTTATTCCAAATGATATTCCATCAACGGATTTAACTGTTTTCTTTGGCCCTACTTTAAAATGCTTTTTAATATCAGTAACCTCTAGTACATATTCAGACAATATTTTCACTCCTTACTCCAATGAGTTCTTTCTGTTTAAATGCTCTTGGATCGTTTAACCAACAACTGACATGATGAGACTCTGTAATTGACTCAATTTTTGGCATATGTTCCACACAAACTTCCATTGTATAAGGACATCTTTCAGCAAAAGGACATCCTTTTGGCGGTGAAAATAAATCCGGAGGTGCTCCCTCAATTGGTACTAGCCTTTCTGTTTCTAATATTTCAAGCCTAGGAACAGATTGGAGTAAGCCTAATGTATATGGATGTTTTGGATTTTCGAAAATCTCATTCACTGTTCCACTTTCAATCACTATTCCTGCATACATCACTGCAACCCGGTCTGCTACTTCTGCAACTACACCTAAATCATGAGTTATTAGGATAATAGAAGAGTTCCTCTCCGTTTGGATGGTCTTTAACAAGTCTAGAATTTGTGCCTGTATGGTCACATCAAGTGCAGTCGTCGGTTCATCTGCAATAATTAATTCAGGGTCACAAGCTAAAGCCATAGCGATTACTACGCGTTGCCTCATACCACCACTAAACTCATAAGGATACTCGGAATAACGATTAAACGAATCTGGAATTCCAACTTGTTGTAGCAACTCGATTGTTTTTTGTTTGGCTTCCTTTTTCGATAGATTTTTATGCTTTATTAACACTTCGTCTATTTGTCTACCAATCTTCATTGTTGGATTTAATGCAGACATAGGGTCCTGAAAAATCATACCTATTTCAGATCCTCTTATTCTTTGATATTGCTTTTTTGAAAAATTTATTAAGTCTTTTCCTTTAAAGGAAATTTCTCCTTCTTTTATGTTTCCATAAGTTTTTGGAATCATCCCCATAATGGATTGGGCTGTTACACTTTTTCCACAACCACTTTCACCTACAATGGCTAAAATTTCTCCACGATCGACATGGAATGAAACACCTCTTACAGCTTGAATCTCTCCACCATTTGTATGAAAAGAGATATGTAAATCATTGACCTCTAATAAATAATTCACTGTTTATCCCTCCTTACTTATTCGATTTGGGGTCCAATGCATCTTGTAATCCATCACCAAAAGCATTAAAAGCAAACATTGTTAATGAAATCATTAGACCTGGGAAAAACAATCTCCACCACTGTCCACTTAAAATAACCCCCAATGAATCGTTTGCCATTGTACCCCAGCTTGCTGACGGGGCCTGTACTCCCAATCCTAGAAAACTTAAAAAAGATTCAGCAAATATAGCGTTAGGAATCGTAAACGTTAAATTAACAATAATAATTCCCATCATATTCGGAATGAAATGTTTTAAAATTATTTTCCAATGTGATGTACCAAGCTTTTCTGCAGCGAGTATAAATTCTTGTTGTTTTAATTGTAGGACCTGCCCTCTAACAATTCTTGCCATTCCTACCCAGCCAGTGATTGATAAGGCTAAAATCATCGTTCCTAGTCCTGGCTTCATAATAACCATTAAGAGAATTACTACTAGTAAGTACGGTATCCCATAAAGAATTTCCACAATTCTCATTAAAACACTATCGATTCGATCTCCGATTTTACTTCTTCCAACCATATAGCCAGAAATACCACCTACAAACACTCCAATGACTAAATCGATTAATGCTGCAGAGAATCCGATAATGAGCGATATTCTAGCACCAGCCCATGTTCTTGACCACACATCTCTACCTAAATCATCCGTTCCAAACCAATGTTTACTAGATAACGATAAATTTCCTTGTGTTAAAGACTGTTTACTTGGACTATATGGAACCATATGAGACCCAATAATTGAAAGAATAATAATGATTGTAAGTAAAATAAAGCCAACTACTGCAAGCTTATTTTTAGCTATCTTTCTAACAATCTCATTCGCATAGTTTTTTTGGGGCCTTATAATTTTTTGTTTCTGCATTGTCGACCGATCTACTGGATGAAAGAGAGAGTCGAGATTCGTTTCTGGTTGATTCATTATGATTCATCTCCTTTTCCAAATTTTATTCGTGGATCAATCAAACGATAGGACAAATCTATAATAAAAAGCGTAACAATTAATATAAAACTATAAAAAATAGTAGTGCCTAGAATAACTGGGTAATCTCGATTAAAAATACTATCTACAAAATATTTACCTAGTCCTGGGATAGCGAATATTTTCTCGATTACAAAAGTTCCAGTAATAACCGCTGCAAATAAAGGTCCAATAAAAGAAATAACTGGAATTAAAGCGTTTCGAATACCATGCTTGACGACAATTTCAATTGTTGACAGTCCTTTAGCTTCTGCAGTTTTTATGTAATTTTGATTCAAAACCTCAATCATACTAGTACGGACAAACCTAGTAATTATTGCGATTGGACCTACTGTCAAAGCAATCGTCGGCAATATAGAATGGCTCCAAGTCCCCCAAGATGCTACTGGTAATAGCCCCCACTGAACACTAAAATATTTTATTAATAAAGGGGCTAATATAAAGCTAGGAATCGAAATTCCAATAATTGCTATAAACATTGATACATAATCAAGTAATCTATTATGCTTTAACGCTGCAATCGTTCCTAATCCAATTCCAACAACGCAAGCTATTATCAATGCTTGAATTCCTAATAATGCTGATGGTCCAAATCCTTCTGCAATTAATGTGTTTACACCTCTCGATTTCGATTGAATAGATGGACCAAAATTAAAATGCAATAAATCTTTAAGATATAGTAGGTATTGAACATGTAGCGGTTCATCTAAATTGTATTTAGCCCGCATATTCTTGACAATTTCTTCAGGTAATGATTTTGCGTCTGATGCAAACGGATCACCGGGAATGAGATGCATAATGATAAAGGTAAGAGTGATAATAATCCAAATCGTAACAATCATTGTTATTAATCTTTTAAATAAAAATCGCATTTTCAGTACCTTCCTCCTTTAAAAAAATGTTTTATCTGTAGAACACCTAAATTGGTGGCAACAACACTTAAGAATACCAAAATCACATTTTTCACATATGAATACTTGGTATTAAAACCAAATAATTCCCATGTCTTCTTCTATAAAGCTCCACGTTCAAAAGGAATTATTCTACTTCAGACTAAAAACCTCTCAACAAAGACAAGTTGAGAGGTTTTTTACTAACTCTACTTATCTTTTGGGATCTCCCATGGAATTGGCACGGTATTACAAGAACCCGCTGCCGAGGTTTCATAGGGCCAGTCCCTCCACCTCTCTGGATAAGAAATAATTTATTTAGTTATTATGAAGGGTATAGATGAAAAAAATCCCCTTCTTAGATAGAAGAGGATTTGTTGGAAAATCTACTCTTCTTATCTCTCAAGGGCAATACCCTGATGGAATTAGCACAGTGTTCATATAGAACCCGCTGCTGAGGTATCATAGGGCCAAGTCCCTCCACCTCTCTGGATAAGAATTATTTGTTATGTAATTTATTTTTATTAATTGATTGAAACAAGATTAACCGATAAAAAAAATCACGTCAACCCATTTACTAAATGTTAGATTTTTCAGTAATTTTTGGAAATTAATTCCAAACTATTGTAGAAAACCTTGTCACTCCAAACACTAATAATTTATTTTCAAAGTTACCAAGTAAAAATACTTTTAGATTAGCCTTACATATTTATTTTGATTCTTTCTATTAGTTCCTTAAATTGAACGTAATAAAATTATAAAACGAAGATGATGATTGTTATATTAAAATAACTAGTTTGATTGCAAATTTCAGTAAAAAAAACACAGATGTTTTTAACGATCTTACTGATTTTTTCTTTTTCAAATAATAATTAAAAGAATTGAGCCTTCTTTTAAAAGGTTCAATCCTTTTGCTGGTGTTTTTGGATAAAAAAATTCTTTACTGCCTTAATAAAAAATGTTGATTTATCAGTTGAAAAATTTTCAGAAAAAGATAAAAAAGTTCATTACTGATTGTAATAATTAACACAAAAAAATCCTTCTTTTTTTGAGAAGGATCTTTTTTTCTTATTTAACTAACGCAATTCCCCGAATGATTACTGGCCTTTTTACTATTTTAAAACTGTTAATACTCTAGTAGCACTTACAAATCCTTTGGAATCTTTTGTATTTACATTTAACTTTGTTCCCGCTCGCTGTTTTGGAATATGTACTTTGTAGTTTCCTGATACATTTGCTCTTGCTGTGTATGTTTTTGTCCCAATTTTGACAGTTACAATAGCATACTTCTCGGTTTTCCCTGTTACTGTTGTAGAATAGTATTTTACTGTATTTACAATTGGTATGTTCGGAGCTACTCTTACAACCTTAATACTTCTTGCTGCACTTATTTTTCCAGAACTGTCTTTTGCTGTAATTGATATACTTATTCCGGAATTTTGAATTGGAATGCCTACTTTATAATTCCCATATTTATCCGCTTTTGCACTATATACTTTCCCAGAGATTGTTACACCCACTGTTGCATTTACTTCTGTTTTACCAGTAACTGTGTTCGTTTTATTATTGACTGTATTGGCTAATGGGATATTTGGAGCTATTCTTACAACTTTAGTACTTCTTGCTGCACTTACTTTACCAGAACTGTCTTGTGCTGTAATAGATATACTTATTCCAGTATTCTGAATTGGTATAGTAACTTTATAATTTCCATACTGATCCGCTTTTGCACTGAATATTTTCCCTGAGAGTTCTACTACTACTGTTGCATATGCGTCGGTTTTTCCCGATACAATGTTCGTTTTATTATTGACTGTATTTACAGTTGGGATGTTGGGAGCCACTTTAACGACTTTAATAAATTTAGCAGAACTTACATTTCCGACACTATCCTTTGCTTCGACTGAAATTGTTGTTCCAGCGTTTTGGATTGGGATGGTTACTTTGTAATTTCCATAGCCATCTGCTTTTGCACTGTATTCTTTACCACCTATCATCAACCTTAAAGTTGCATTTGCTTCAGCTTTCCCCGATATTTCTGTCGATTTATTTGTAACAGTGTTTACCTGAGGTGGTTCAGGAGGATTTATATCATCAACTAGAATCCTATTTTCATTTATATTTCCCGAAGAATCTATTGCTTGAAACAAAAGTAGTGAATTGTTATTTAAATAACCTCTAGTTAATACAAAAATTCCTTGAGAGTCAGATTTAACTTCTTCTTTTAAAACTCCGTTAATAAAATACCTTACAAATAAATTCGGTTCTGTTTTCCCCGTAATGTATTTAGCATAAATAGTTTCAGGTTTTATAAATATCTCTGGTGGAGTACGATCTTTAACAATTGTTTGTTTGATATCTGAATTTCCTGAAGCATCTGTTGAAGTTATTTTCAATGTTGTTCCGGCTTTTTGCATTGGAATTGAAACACTAAAATAACCGGATTTATCAGCAATTCCAGTACCAATTACTTTATCATTAGCGATTACCTCTATATTAGCAACTGGGTCTGTTGAATTTACTGATACTGTACCTCTGACTTGTTCTTCATTGTCACCGACTTCAATAATATTCAATATAGTTGGAGCCTTTGCATCTTTTACAATTAGCCTAACAGGTTGGCTAGTCATTCCATTTTTTACTGCGAATAATGTAAACTCAGTACCCTGTTTTTGTAAGTCAATATCAAACACAAAACTCCCTACACTATTAGCAGTAACCGATTTCACTTTTATTTCATCTTTATATAATTCGATAACTGCATTTGGATCAGCAGTTCCGGTAATTTGAAAGGATAAATTTGTTACCGTATTTACAATAGGAACTGCAGTAATTGGTGGATCCGTTACTTGGATTATAAGGGGTTCACTTATATTACCCGCATTATCTTTCACAGTAAATTCTAATTCGTCATCCACTGCTAGGTCGCTGACATCTATCTGGAAGGTACCACCTGCGTATACTATTCCTGTTTTGTAGAGAAGACCATTTTTCTTAAGTAAAATACTTGTCCCCTTCTCTGCCCTCCCCTTTACTTGGGTAGAATTTGTATAAACAGGTACATCTAAGATAGGAGTATCTGGAGGTGTTACATCTCTAACTACCATTAAAACTTGCGAGTAATTTCCTGCTTTATCAATTGCAGTAACTTGAATATATTCTGAAATTCGAGGAATGGGATTGAAATTATATTCGAAAATTCCTGATTCATCCGTATTTCCTTCCCCAATAAAACTTCCACCTTGATACTCTATTTTTATTTTTATACCAGGTTCAGAAAGCACATGAAGTTCACTTGTTGCATCATTTATACCTCTTAAAGGTAGAAGATAAGGTTTTTTATTGTCTAAAACTTTTTGAATAATCGGCTCGCTACTGTTTCCTTGATCATCAAATGCATGTATAAATATTTCATCATCTTTACCAAGATTTGAATTGGAAACCGTAAATTGCTCGTCACTGTGTTCGTTTGGCTCGATGATGTAAATAATTTCATAATTTTTTCTAATTACTATTGTCGTGTTAGCTTCCGTTTTAAAGGAAATATCTTTTTGTTGCTCAAAAATAGGTTTTACTTCAATTGGAATCGATTTTTGTGTTGATTCTTCTTTAACAGTAAAATGAGTACTCTCACTTATCTCATTATGCTTAGATGCTGTAACAGAAAATGTAGTACCAACTTCTTGTTTTTCAATAGGAATCGTAAAACTTCCATCTTGATTTGCAATTCCTTCTGCATAAATCTGATTGTCTCTCCATACCTTAACTACCGCTTGCGGTTCAGAATATCCTGTAATTGAATCCGAATGTTCGTTTAGTGGTTTAACATATGGTATTGATGGCGGTTTTTCTTCATTTTTATCCAGTAAAATGGACGGCCCATTTACTACTTGATAACCGTTATTCCTATATACAATTAACATTTGTACAGTAGATCCATTCGGCTGATTTCCAATATCAAGCTTGAATTCACCTGTAACTGAATTAAAAGCAGCAAAAAACTGTATTTTCGTTCCTTTTGATGTTGTCACATTTCCGATCAGTTTTTCTATTTTTTGCGGATCTTTTACGTATCCCTTGATGTATTTATTTGTATATTCAGTAATATTAATATTCTCTACTGAAAGTTCTTCAGAAAAAGCCTTCATTGGATGGAAGAGCATAGATGTAGGAGTGAACAATAAAATTAACACTATCATAACAACTGAATATTTCTTCATTTTAATCATTTTTAATACTAACACTCCTTTTGGATGTTATATTCATATATGGTTTTTAATTTTCAAGGAAATTAATCTATTAATAATAATTTTTTTCTATAGTTTAGTAGAATCCATTTAAGTAGAAAAACCTCCTTAGAAATTTTTCGAAGAGTTCCATCTTCTTCATTCTGTATACCCCTTAAAATGTTTAACCTTCATTAAAACCTTCACTATTAAAAACATTCAAATATACTATTTTTAATGTAACATTTTTAGTGAGAATTTACTTAATTTAAATTAAATTATTTTAATAATCATTTAACCAAATTCTAATTTTCACCAATAAAAAAAGCTGTTTCTAAACAGCTAATCTTCAACTATCGCACTGCATTAGTTGAAATAGAACGAAATTTTTTTTTACTAAATTCTAAAAACTTTATTTATATCCAATACTTCTGAAATAGTTTTCGCTTGAAGGTCGGATCATAAATACACTTAAAAATAACGCTAAAAATAACATAATAAAACTACCAGCGATTACAGACATTTTAATCGATACATAGTGAGTAGAAAATCCGATTAGTATAGTTGAAACGATCACTAATATTGCTTCAACAAAACCATAGATACTACCAACTCTTCCCATTATTTTGACATCTACGTTGGATTGGTAAAATGTATCAAATCCCGTATTTGCAAAAGACAACGCAAATGATAATAAGAAAAATCCGTACCCACCCATTGTAAAAGAATTAGAAAATGAATATACGATATATCCTAATGATAAAAAAATTGTCCCAATCCCCATAAGCCAAGAAGGATGTAGTCTTTTTGCAAAAATTGTATTAATAATTGCACCTATACCAATTCCTGCACCAGCAATACTTACTAGAACACCATATTCTGTATTACTCAAATGAAGTACGCTCTTTGAAAACACTGCTTCTAATGAATCAACAGCAGCCGTTAAAACTAATATACTATTAAACAAAAAATAAATTCTCATAACGTAACTTGATTTACGACTGAAATTTAAAACCTCAGCAAAATCTTCCTTAATTAGTTTTAGGGAGAGCTTCTCATATTTTACATTTCGCATTGTTACCTTATCCAAATTAGGCAAACACGCTGTAACAATTCCTGAAATGATAAACGAGATCGCATTAATATTAATAGCGAACATAGGTGTGCCAATCATAAAAAGTAGACCTGCAATCGCTGGTCCAGTTAGGAATCCTCCAGATTGAACTAAACTACGCAACGCATTGAACCGGACCCTCTGATTTACTGGAATTAATTTAGTTATATAAGTTGTTGATGTTGGATAAAACATTGAACTTCCCATATTAACGATAAATACAATGACAAAGATCAGTAAGACGGAAGATATACTTGGTAATAAGAATATTAATAATCCCCTCAAAACATCCAAAAGTACCATTAAATTTCTTTTGTTAAATCGGTCAATTAAACTACCAGCCCATAGGTTCGTAAGTATCGTTGCTATTGGTTTCAAGACATAAAGAGTCGATACAGCCAAAACAGATTTCGTCATATCAAAAATAATTAAATTTAGTGCGATTAAATAAATCCAATCTCCAATATTTGAAACGCCTATTCCCATTAGTAAAAGCAAAGGGTTTTTCCAAGTAATATACATCCTATTTTTTTTCATTTTACCCCTCCAAATAAATATATTTAATTTGAACAAATAAAAAACTCGCCCTCCAAGACCGTAGTCTTGGGGACGAGTTTACCTATCGTGTCGTGGTGCCACCCCAGTTTGTTAATATGTCATCACATTAACCTCATTAAGTACATTTCAAACATACTCATACTCTATAACAGGAGTGCCTGTCATACCATCGCCATTATTGGTTCCGATATGAAACTCAGAGTCTTGCTTCAATAGATCAATCATACTCCTTTTCAGCAACTGGAGCTCTCTAAGATGAATGAATTCTATTTACTCTTCTCTTCAAAGTCTTTTAATTTATTTTTATAATATTATAACTTTTCCGTCTTATTTGTCTACTGTTTTTTTATTTATTCATTATTGCACTATACTGCCATTTCGATCATGTTGTTCAACTATTACATCCCATAGTTACATATGCAGTTATTACATTTTTTAATTTTTAATCCAAGTTAGCATACGTAGGATCAGAAAAGGTTCAAACCAAGTAATCAATAAAAATATGATAAAAAACGAAGATACTGCAAAAAATTTAGTGTTTCCTCTTTCTCTTTTGGAAATTGCTATAAAGCTGCATATCGCCCCAAATAATAACAATAAAAAACCAATTAAAGCAAAAAGTTCGTTGAAGCCTGGAACCACATAAATTATTCCAAACAAAACCAATCCAATGATTAATAATATTAGTGAAATTTTACTGAAATTTTTCATAGTTTCACCTCTTTTAATAATTATTATTTTTTATGTTAGCTACTTAATATATTAACATATATTTCCACTTTCTTATTTTCCTTGTTCAACTAAAACATGCGTTAGTTAAATTTCAAAGACTTACCTAAGGAGACACAACTCTACTTTTCATAATTCAAGAGTTCTTTCAATTCTTTTGAAAGTTCTTTGTTCAACATGGCATAACTTTGTTTATTATTGTCTCCAATTAATACAGCTTTGTTGATATCACTCTGGAACCATATTCCATACTCATAGAGCCTTTCAGGCATGTTTTTATCTTCTTCATAGAATAATGTTGCTTTAATGTCTGCTAATCGTTTTCTTTTTACTGCTACGTTTTCTACCCATTTAATTTTACTGAAAATACGCTCTATTTTTTCAAGTTTCTTTTTATTTGTTACTATTTCTATATCCGAATATGTTCCATTTGTGCTCATTTGTATGTATTCAATTCTCGTTAAATTCTTATGTTTGTTACTACACCCCAATACAGTGCATACGAGTAAAATTAATATAAAACCTACTAAACACCATTTCCTAATAATATCCCTCCTGACTCTCATCTCGATTAAATCATAAATTTCGATTTTGGAATTTGAAAATTGGTTAGATGGTGTGTAGATAATATTCTGCAATACATCATCTCTACGATATTCGAAATACTCATATCAAATTCCTTCCTCTCAATCTGTCAAAATCATGTTTCACGTTGCCTAAACTTCATTTCCTTATGCAACTAAACTGCCATTTTGTTGAATTAGAAAAAGCCACCTCAATTGGCAGCTGCTATTCAATGCATGCGTTAGCCATACATGAATCCTCAGATTCACAACAGTGAATGGAAGTTTATATCGTACTCCCATGGTAGTTCAATAAGAATTTTCATTTTAACTGATTCTTTTTTTTCCAAGAATTTAATAAGGGTTTCGTGCAATTCTTTCATTTTTTCGATTATAAACCAGCCTATTTTACCATTATATCTCCAAAAAATATTTTTTAATTGGAGTTAATGTCTCAATCTAACTTGCCCTTGTTTATAAATGCTGAGGTAGATGTTAATCTTCCTCTCCCTTTAATGTTGTTATTTAGATAATTGTATTGTATCAGACCTCCAGATTTCATAATGATTGCCCTATTTGAGCTTCGTTGAGACTTCCTTGAATAGAAAAAGCATGTAGCGAATTTTTCTACATGCTTTTTCCATTTATTAAATATTTTCATTATATTATCATACGGTTCTCCGTAACGCATCTAAATGAGGTTTTCTAGTTTAATAGTGTAGTTATTCTCTAACTATTTTTTATCCTGCATGCATTACCAGTTACATGTCCAAATTTATTCATCTACTTTTCTAGCAACCTCATAGCTTCGGCCCTTGTTTCACTGGTGATAACAGGATATGGCCCAAACTGCAATAAGTTATATGCCGCTGCAATATTTGCCATAGCCGCAACTTTTTTTGGTGCATAGCCTTCACAATACGCATAAAGTGCAGCAGCAGTAGAACAGTTACCACATCCAGTAGCATCAACAACATCTCCAACAGTGATACTTGGAGCAAAATATGCCTGACCATCCGAAATCATGTACGAACCTCTACTACCAACTCTGAAAAAACATGGAACGCCAAAGGAAATAATTGCCTCAATCGTTGATTTTTCATCCTTTGTCTCAAATAACCTCATCGCCTCTGGCAAATTAATCGAGTACAGCCCAGCCTTGATAATCGTCTTTAAGACTTTTTCATTCCGATGCTTTTGCATCGCTGCAGAAGTAGGGATTTCCCACATGATCTTCGCGTTACAATTCATGTGAATCAAATGCAAGTTATCCCATAGAGGGTCCACTTCGGACGCTTCAATATAGATCCCTCTCGTTTCACTACCGCAATGAATGGCAATCTGCTCGGCAGTTCTTATATCTATCTCTGAGATTTTTTTTTCAATATCCTCGCTATAAATGGAGACCTCATCATGAAGTCCTTCATCCCCATATATAAGGTTCGTATATTCTGTATAGGGAAGATTATAATTGAGACCTTCATAGGAACAATGATTTGCATCCATCCACTCCCCATAATACTTCGAGAAATCTTCGCCTACATTTGATACATAGAGACAGTCGTCACTCCATATTTTTACCCCTTCCAGACAAAATATGGCTCCACCAATTTGCCCCTTGCTTATGCTGCCATCTGCAAATTGGATATCATTCACAATCGTGGGACCAACAATAATATATTTCATACACGGATCATCTCCTTATTTTAGGCTAAGTCGATCCAACTGCCTTATTAATGCTGCAGCCTGGTCAGTATTGTTTTTGAGTTCATGTAAAATGACTAAATCCGAATTTACAGCACGAATCTTGAGAATCATCTCTTTTATCGCTTTAGGGCTCAATATACCATCCCCCAATGGTATATGGGAATCATAGCAGGTGAGTACGATATTAACACCATAATCCTCCTGCTCTACCCAACTATCAAGAGCAACGATTTCGTCATAATATTGTCCGACCAACTTACCATTACGGAAAAACTCAATCGTTTTTAACGCACAGTCTGAAAGCTGTATACAACCAACACGATCGACCAACTCTGGGTCCATAATATTGTGCTCCAACCACTTCTGGGCAAATACCTGCGGCTCGTTGCCATAACGCTGTTGCAATTCAAACATCTGGGTGCTAATTTCGCTGTCTGGCAGGAAGAATCGGGCACAATTTTGAGTCTCGTCAAAGCCAAGCGCATGTAACAAGTGGTTAATATCCCAACCAATCTTGACTTTTTGGAGAGGATCGTAAAGCTGACAATACATTAACTTGTAGTCCTCTGCGGTCTGCAAACCATGCTCCAATCCCCACCCAGCATTTTCCACTTCAATAATTGGAGAATCTTCATTAATAAGATTCTGATTAATCAGATAATTTAAAAATTGCTGAATCATATATATCATCGCTTGACGAATATCTTCCTTGGAAATTGTGAACTCCCATTTCCCATCAATTGGCGCGTAATCGATTAGATGAAACGTATACGCCTGTGCTTTTAGCTCTGTGGCAATCTGATACTCATCTGCCCATCTTTTATACATATGATCACCTGTTAGGTCACCATAATAATTCACGACATCTTCCCAGCCTCCAAATCTCTCAACCAGTTCTTGAAAATTATTCTTTGTAAGAAAGCTGGTTGGATACGCCCAGTAAGAACAATGCACTCTTTTTACATGTAAAGTACGAAGTTTATCCAAGATTACTAGTTTCTCATCATTCAAATCTTGATCTCTTGAAAGCACGTCGTCCATAAAAACTTCCATACCATCAAGCCCAAATTCCGCACAGAATTCATCCATCTTATCATGTTGGTGTTCATCAAAAAGCTCCGCCTTGAAAGTTGAAAACTGCATCAGATTATCATCCTTTCAGTTATATTTTAATAGATTCTCCCTCTTTAATTTCTTCTTTTTTGTTTCGTTTCTCCCAAAAATAGAAGACAGGAAGGCCCGTAACAACAACGATGATAGCTGTAATAACACTTGGAATTGCTGCCCACATTAACGTGGAAACTACCAATATCAAACTAGATGCAATCGAAATAACAGCCATAAATTTCCAAGCTGGTGCTTTCCACAATGGGTTATAATCTGGCTTTTTTCGGTGCACGAAAATCGAAGCAAATGTAAGCGTATTCTTTAATAACAATACAAAGGTGAAATATCCAAGCAATTCAGTAATATTGGATAAGAAAATAAGAACAATAGCTAACATACACTGCGCCATTATAGAGAAATATGGAGTACCATATTTTTTGTGCACTTTACCAAAGCTTTTAAAGAAAAGTCCATCTTTTGCCATTGCATATTCCAAGCGCGGTTGGAACATAACGGTTCCTGACAAAGCAGCTAGAATAACAATAATACCTGATATGGCTATAAACGTACCTGAGATATTTCCAATCAACGGAATTGTCGCACCAGCGTCAGCAAGTGGTGTTTTCGAATTGACCAATTGGTTGAACGGTATTACACCTGTAACAACAAAAGTTAAGCCCACATATAGAAGAATAATAATGATAACCGAGCTGATCAACGCTCTAGGCATGGTCTTTTTCGGATTTTTGATTTCGCCCGTCATGTATGTGCATGCACCCATTCCGTCAAATGACCAGCTTGTTGCCGAAATACCTGCAAGCAATGCCATCAAACCAACTGGAGCAGTAGCTACTGCTGGAGTCATGACCATGTCTCCTCTTACAAAAAATAACCCCATACCAATCAGCAAAACAAAAGGCAGAATCTTAATAAAAGTAATGATGGCCTGGAATTTACCGCCGCCTTCTACCGAACGGATATGGATCATCATAAAAAGTATAATGAAGGCAACTGCAATAAATTTAATAGCGAGGCCATTCATTGGAAAAAGGTAAGCAATGTACTGTACTCCTGCTAAGGATACGATCGCGAGTGCACTTGAATCATTAGCCCAAAATGATGCCCACCCTGTCAAAAATGCAAGCTTTCGCCAACCCGCCTGTTTAATAAACACATAGTTCCCGCCATTTTCCGGATAAGCCGTCGCTAATTCGGCTAAAATTAAATTCTGCGGAATCATGATTAATCCACCGATTAAAAATGCCAATACTGTATAGAGTGCAGAACCGGAGGCCCCTGCGACCTCACTAATTGAAATAAAGATTCCCGCACCAAGGGTTGTTCCTACTGACAGAGCAATCGTTGGGGCTAGTCCCAATTTTCTTTCCATATTATTTGCCATCTATTTACACTCCCCATTTAATGAAGTCAAAATATTTTATTTAGTTGTCAGTAAAACCACTTTATATAATTCAACAATTCGTTTGTACAGTAAAACTCTTATCATTCCATTTTTTCACATAACAAATAGACAACTAATTAGCCGTCATTTTTTTTAAAAATGACAAACGCTAATTACTTATTTCATAATAAATCGTATTTGTTAAAAAAAAAGGGATGTCTAACACTTTGTAAATTGAGAAAATCAAGAGCTTATGCAATCAGTAAGAACGGATTGCATATTTATATCGATCTGTTCTAATATATTCTTCGTTATAGTACAGGAGATTGAGTTTTTCAGTGAAAATCGTCTGGCTAACTCTTAGCAAAGGGCTTCCAGTCTTATATTCAAGAAATTCCGCCTGCTCCTTTGTCGCGGATTTCACTTCGAAAATATCATTAAATTCCTTTGCAACAAGCCCTGTCTGATTACGGATAATTTCTAAAATAGACTTGTTGTCTAAATCCATTTCCAGTAGAAAATCATACTCCGGTAAAAAATAATCTTCTTCTAGAATTGCAGGAAGATCATTGACCAAACGTAAGCGCCTGATATGAATAATCTTTGAACCTTCCTCTACGTTCAATGAATTAGCAATTTTTTTATTGGCATTCACATAAAGCTTTGAAATAATTTTGGTGCCTGGAACTACATCTGTTTGTTGCCAAGATGCAGTAAAACTTCCACCCACCCCAATACTTTCCACATATTCTGGCATCGATACAAAGGTTCCTTTACCATGACGCTTTACAAGAATATTATCTTCTACTAATTTATTCAATGCGCTTCGAACAGTCACTCGACTAATATTGTAGATTTCAATAAGTTGGGCTTCCGATGGGATGCGGTCGCCAGGTTTGTATTCGCCAGATGCAATTTTTTCTCGAATTGTATTATAAAGCTGCTGGTAAAGAGGTACCATATGATCAGCTTCTAGTGATTTAATATCCATGACCAATTAATGCTCCTTTATTTCTCAAGATCAAATCGAATTTCAGCTACCGATATACCCTACTAGCTGATAAACTAATCATCCCATATTTGATCTTCCCCCGTCAATTACCTACAATCTATTACAGAATCCATAAAAAATCGTACATGAGAAGCATCCATATCACCGTTGTCGGTATAGGTATCCTTGAAGTAACTACCCACGATTGCTCCATCAGCAACTTCCAATTGCTCTGTACTATTTTCTGGAGTCATTCCTGCTCCGATAATTAACGGAAAGTCCTTAGTCATCCTTCTGAATTCCTTGATTTTGTCGATTGGAGTCTGCATGCCAGTCCCATCCCCTGTTACAACAATCGCATCACATCTTGTCATTCCGATTTCCAAGTCTTCCTCAAGAGAACGTCCAGAATTGTAAGGCTGATACTTAAATCGCACACCACCCAAAATAAATGCTGATGATTCCTTCCGCCATGTTTTCATTTTCTCATGGAAAATCGCATCTTCTTCTGGTGTGAGGTGTCCTGCAACTGAGTCTAATTGGATGAATTTTGCCCCGTATTTATTAGCAAATTCAAACGCTAGATCATCATGATCAAGTACGTTAACACCATAGACGATATGGTTCTTTTCACGTTGAAGATAATCTAGTACTGTTGCAACATCCTCTACTGAGCCAAAATAGTTCTCCACTATAACTGCATTCACACCATTTTCAACTAATAAATTAATCTCTTTTTTTGCGATTTCCAGCATGTTACCTTCATTGCCGCCTTTAAGGTGTAACATTCCCATAATTGGCTTTTCGCTTCTAAATAAATCTATGAAATTTACTTTACCACTCATCTTACTCTCCATTCCGCTGGTTTCCGCAGTTAATTTATTATCTACGGTGGATCGTGAATACAATAATATCCCTTCAATTCTAAATACTATTCCCAATCCAAGTTCCTTCGCCAGCTGACTAATCATTATGATTGAAATTAAGAAGAAACCGATTGCAATAACAATCTTAAGTCACTTCCAATAATAGGAGCCCTATTATTGTGAATTTCTTGCCCTCCTCTCTTAATACATGTTAACACGTCTTAATCTAGCTGTCTATCAATTTTAGCACAATTTGCATTAACATATTTTAAGTCGTATTAACACGTTGTATAAGATGTATTAACATGATATACTTTACTCAAAATTTAAAGAAAAGGAGCTCTCTGTATGGATCATCAAGGATACACATTTTTTATTGGAGATATAGCTTTGGATGAATATTATAGTGCTGCGTACTTTCCAAACCTTCGCGATAAAGTAATCGTTCATACACTACCCGCACAAATGGGTGGAATGATTGCCAATGCAGCAAGTGTCTATGCTAGTTATCTACAACCTACCAAATTTTTATCAGCCTTGAATAACGGTTTCATTTCACAACAACTTTGTGAGAATTTACGAGATGCTGGAATTGATACTACTTATATTATTCGAGATGATACTTTACCAGATTCTAAGACTATTATTATTCTAGCAGAAAACGAACATACGGTATTTATTCCTACCATGGGTATCCAACGTCTTGAGATTACTCCGGAAACATTAGAGGCAATCTGTAATGCGGAATATATCTATTCCAACTTTTGCGAATTGAAACCACTTTGCTGTGGTGATCTGGATGCAGCAAGTATCCTCTCCAAAGCAAAAGCTAACGGATCAAAAATATGGTGTGATCTTGATGTTGCCGATCTCCAGACTGGAGAAGATCAGCTTTTTGCGTATGTCGACACTCTTTTTGTAAATGAAACTGGATTCAACAATCTAATGCGCAATAAAACCGAAGAAGAAACAAAACAATTTTTATTCCAAAAAGGGATTCAGATGATCGTTGTTACCTATGCGGAAAAGGGATGCCGAATATTTACTACACATAACGAATTTACTGTAAAAGGTATTAACGTGCCAATTACGGACGTTACCGGAGCTGGAGATACCTTCTGCAGTTCTTTCCTTTATGCCTATAGACGTACTGAAAACATTCAACTTTCAGCGGAATTTGCTAACTTTGCAGCTGCTCGTGCAGTCACCATTATGGGTGGCAGAGCCGGTGCTTGCGGAACGGAGGCTGTATTCCAATTCATAAAGGAACACAGTGAAGACTTTGCACGTTTCGGCAACCTTAAATAACAATTAGAAAGGTTGAGTCAAAATGAAACCGGTTGAAATTACTTCTATTAATTTTCAAGAGTTTGGAATCCTATACAATATGACATCTCCTTCCAAAGGAACTGGCTGGGTTAACCAAAGTTCCGGTGATGGGTGGGAGGACACCAATACTGCAATTCCTGTTATTGACTCTCTAGCTAGCCTCGGTTACACATTCGGCAGCAGGGTTCCTTTTACTGCCTATGAAATGGAACGCCATATGCATACACAAGAAGCATTATTTTGTCAAGACGAACCAATTGTGTTCTTGGTTGCTCCCGCTACCAATGAAAACGCTCCAAATGCAAAAGAAATTCTTCCTGTCCTGCTTCGTCCTGGACAAGTTGCCGTTCTTCATCGTGGAGTATGGCACAGCTCGGCGCACGGACTGACAAAACCTACCTATTATTATTGGATGGCTCTATGTTATAAGAATGAACCAACTGAATGGCAACCTATCAATGGTGGACCTATTCACGTCGAATAAATATTCAATGTGATGAATATTGTTTTTTAAACTTTTCAGTTAACCGGACAAATTGCTATATCCAATAATTTAAGCATTCAAGACAAATTAGATAAGCTGGCTAAGATATGTCAAAAAATAAATAACTTGGCCAGTTTATTTTGAAGCTGAGAGATTCGCTTCGTACGTGATATGACAATGTTTATTGTAAGCTAGTTGCATAAGCAAAAGTTAGTTTCTGTTCGAATCATCAATTTCTATGTTTAATGTACTCTCCCACCACACATCTTTATTTCCATTTAAATAATTATAAATTAATTCCCTGAATGGATAAGGTTGTAAATTCATTTCCTCCAAATCTGCACCATCACACCATAAGAACTCAAGGTTTGATTCATTAGACTCTAAATTTGAGTTATAATGAAACTCATTACATTTAACCTCGAACACTTGATTTATCTCACAATGAAGTATCTCTTTTTTCTCCCATTTGTGTTCCACTACTCCAAGAAAATTTCCGACTGTACAATATATACCTAATTCTTCTTTAATTTCTCTTATTAATGCATCTCTAGCACTTTCTCCAAATTCAACGTGACCACCTGGTAAAAAAGAGTTTGTAAATCCTTTAGCTTGTACAAGCAAAACTTTATTATCTTTTAAAAAAATTCCTCTTACTAAATGGTGAAAAGTTTTTTGCAAAGTATTTTTCCTCCTAATTACAATTTTATATGTACATATTTTCTATAAAAACAATAGAATACCTAACATTTTCTTATTAAACTATCTTGCCATTATGCTGAATAAAAACGGTTTATAAAAACAATTCCATTTCACCATCTTTTTTAGTAAAACCCATTTTTTTATATAGTTGTCGCCCATCCTTAGAAGCGTGCAACCAAACTCGCTTAACTCCACTTTTTTTACATTCATCAATACATTTCCCAAGTAAATCTCTTTCTAATCCTTTACCACGAAACTCAGTGGCTGTGTACATATTTAGAATATAGGCTTCAATCCCTTGCAAATTCTCTAAATAAGGTGGTCTTTTAAATAAGACCATCCCACTAATACTTACTGGTACCCCATTATGTTCTACCATAAAGGATATAAATTCATTTTTTGAAAGTGCAGTATTCAAATATTCCCTAGTTGAGGTTTCAATTAGATACTCTTCATCAAGAGAGTTTAATTCTCCCAATTCATTTAAAAGCTTCAATCGTAAACTTATTACTTGCTCAATATGTTCATGAGTTACTTTAATAAAATTGAACAATTAAACACTTCCTTTTTTCTGATTTTTTATATGTATACCCTTTTTACCTTTCATACTAGCAAGCTATAAGGCTTCATAATATCTAATATAAAAAACAAAGCAAAAACAATTAAAAATGTCGGAAACATTACTACTCTGTACTTTTTAATATCCATTATATATCTCCTAATATCCATTAGATATCTCCTAGTCAACTAAATGAGAATTATCAATTATTATTCAATTCCTCATAGCCGTTTCGAATTCGTAAAAACTTCTATCACCTGTATACTAACATTAGTTTGAAAAGTATTACTTTTATATTTGTTACAATATTTATACATAAAAAAAAGATACCCAATATGGCATCTAAAATTAAAAGCGAATATATATCCCAGTCTTATCATCAGAATGAATCTTACTTTTCAACTCTTCCATTTCTAATCGTTTTGAATATTCCTCCAATCCAATCTCTTTGATTACTTTAAAAGAATGGATCAAATTAAACGTCGGATGAAATAATCCATCACTGATTAGTAAAATTGACTTTAAATTATTTGTATCAATAGATCCCAATTGAATGTAGTTTGCGACAACTTCAGTTCCATTTGCAACTGAATAACCATCAACTGTATTAGCCATACTTCGATTATAAATAAGTTGATGTTTAATAGACTGGTAGTATGATTCATCTGGTAAAATCATCCCTTGCTTCCGTTCCTTTTCTCGTCTCATTTTTGCCCTTGTACTTATATTCTTCACAGTATCTTTTGTCAATATTTGAATTTCTCCATTATGGTATTCTGCTAATATCATACAATCCCCAAGTTGAGCAAATGATACCTTTTGCTTATCAAATTTTATAATAGCAACACATGTTGACCACAGTTCCTCTGGACGATTTATGTCTATGTTATTTACCTTCATTTCTTTCATCAGTCTTCTATTTGCTAGAATAATTCCCTCTGATAGAGTCATATCAGCTCTAAAATAATTTTTAAAATACTTCCTAAATAAATTTGAAGCAATATATGCTCCATTCATGCCATCAGCATTCTTATATGGAGTAATTGGTGTTGCTCCATCAAAAACCCCATATACATTTATTTCATTGTTTACTACCATTGCATCCTCAGACACTTTTTTTGAAAGAGACATTCTAGCACTAGCACTAATCTCCATATTTTTCTCACCACCAAACAAATGAATTTGCAGGTCTTTAAATTAATATGGAACACAAAAAGGATTATGTACTTTTTCTATATAAATCCTAAAAATTTGGCTCTTTTAAAAAAAACTGTATAGAACTAAGTACTTCCATAACTGGTAAAGAGTTTCCAAAATTTAACAAATTTTCACATAACTGAAACCTCTTGTTAACAAAAACTTATTATACTTAAACATTGTTGCTTGTAAGACAACAAAAATTCAAAAAAGAAGGTGTATCATGAAAAAACGTATTCAATCAAAAAAGCTATTATCATTAGTTGCTGGAAGTGCAATTGCAATCACATCATTACTCAGCAATGATCAGAAAGCATTCGCATGGTCTGACGAGGATGTTCACAATCAAGATCATAGTACACATCATTTTATCGTAAATGGCAGTGTCAAACTTATTGCCGAAAATATGAATCCTGCAATCAACAAGCCTACAACTTTGCTTAATCAGTTTCGCGATCGTTGGGAACAGGGTTTATACGATGCAGATCACATTAATCCTTTTTATGATACGGGTACATTTATGTCACACTTTTATGATCCAGACACACAAACAAATTATACGGGGGCATCTTATCCAACAGCTCGTCAATCAGGGGCGAAGTATTTTAATCTAGCATCGGATTACTATAAAAAAGGCGATTTTAACAATGCATTCTACTACTTAGGAGTATCTTTACACTATTTTACAGATGTAACACAGCCTCTTCATGCTTCAAATATTTCCAATCTAGATCATAACGCACCGGGCTATCATTCGAAGTTTGAAAATTATGCGGAAAGTATTCAAAATCAAATGACAGTACCAAATTCAGGTTTATATAATTGGGTCGCTTCAACTGATCCTGAAGCATGGATTCATCAAGCTGCTGTACAAGCAAAATCCGTTTTACCTCAAGTTTGGAATGATACGATCATTAATTACTTCTGGCAAGCAGCTTACAGTAATTATTATTCTGCCATGTGGAAGAACGAGGTAAAAAATCCGACTCTTGTTCAGTTAAATCAAGCAGAACGAGAAACTGCTGGATTCATAGATTTGTTTTTTCGCGTAAATAGTGTAGACATGCCTGTGACTGTATATAAGGAAAATGCTTTTGGCGGTGCATCAGAAATACTAGGATCCGGTAATTATGATTACGATCAGCTTGTAAAAGGTATTGGCAATGATACGATTTCTTCTATTCATATTGCACCAGGTTATCAAGTCACTTTATTTTCAGATTCAAATTATAAAGGAGCATCGATTGTTCTTACAGAAGATGTTAATGATTTAGGCAATTTTAATCATCAAATTTCAAGCTTAAAAATCGTGAAAATCTCAGCAATTTCTAAGTAATCAGAGGCAATGCAGGCTGAAAGTTATTATATGATGAGAAGACTTACATAAAAGACCCATAAATGGATAATGATGGTATAATTTATGTACATCTAGAAGTTAATCACGGAGGCTTTATGAAAAAAATTTTATTTATTATCTTGTTATTTATCGGTGCTTTTTGTTTAGGTCTATATGATGCACCAACTTATGTATTTGGAATCTTTTATGTTGCAGTTCTTTTCTTATTTTTTTGGACGATGTTTTATCCATTTTATTTTTCAAAAAATCTATCACATATCGAACGTTTTCTAAGTAAGCAATCAAAAAAATCAATCCTTTATTTTCTTTATTCAATTACTAACCATATGCACGATGAAATCGAACAGTCGTATCAATCTGTTATGAAGAAACGAATTAACCCTTCAAAAAAAGCTGTTTATCAAGTTGTATACGGCTTTTCAAATAAAGATTTGCCATTTATTAAGGAACGAATTGATTTCATTAAAGTACCTGAGTGGAATTCATACTACAAAACACTTCTATTTATTGAAGAAAATGAATTAGAAAAGGCAAAAGTAACAAAGGACTCAATGCGTTCAAAGAAATTCAAAAACGTACTTGAGTTCGAACTTTTACTTAAGGAAAACAAACGTGATGAAGCGAAAACATTATTATCTCGTTTGATTTCAAATTCAAGAGGCTATCATTATTACATATTATCTAAGCGATATGAAGAAACATTTAATACAAAAGAGAAAATATAATCTTGCTAAACGGGGCGGTATTTCCGTCCCTTCTATTTAAACAAAATTCCTTGTCGCAGACGCGGCTTTTTTTATGGAATAAAAAATTATTTAAAAATAGTATAGTCCTATCGGATAAGTCATCATATAATAGTAAAGGTATTATTTTTACAAAAAAAAGTGAGGTGGAACATTTTTATGGGTAGTCCCAGTATAGGTGAGTCGGATAATTTACCGACGACATCAGAGGAAGTCATACAATTGAATATCCGAGGAGGATTACATCATAAAAATGTAATCCAACTTTTATAAGCTTTTGAAGGCTTCCTCTAGAAAAGAGGAGGTTGGAAACATGGTGCACAACATTTGGAAGCAAATTAACTTTAAAAAACAAGTTGAGAAACCAAAAAAAATTCAAGGGTTTGATATTGATTTAAACCAAGAAAACTTATCACGTATCGACCGATTAGTGGATCGTTATGAGTCAGAAATTCTGCAACATTTAGATAGTGATTACACCCAACGAACAAAATTTGCTGATAGAATTGCAGATAAAATCGCAGAATTTGGTGGTAGTTGGAAATTTATTATTTGGTTTAGTTGTACACTTGCTGTCTGGATGATATGGAATAGCTTATCTTTCACGAAAGCTTTTCATTTTGACTCTTCACCTTTTATCTTGTTGAACTTATGTCTATCTTTTATTGCAGCATTTCAAGCACCAGTCATTATGATGAGTCAAAATCGTCAAGCAGTAAGGGATAAACATGAATCCGTTATCGATTTTGCAATCAATTATAAAGCAGAACAAGATATTGGTGACATGCAAAGTCGACTAAACAATATAGAAAATCAATTAGCTGAGATTAGAGATTTACTTAAACAAAAAAATTAAAGATATTGATATAAAAGAATAATTATAGTGAGAATTCCCTTATAGAAGACAGTCAAAAGAAAAGATTGTTCTGTCCTATGGTGGGGATTTTTTTATGGGGATAGTAATATCTTGGAGACACTTCTCGAGTAAAATTTCCAATCATTATAAAGATAATTGGCCGTTCTTCTAGAAAGAATTAGAGCAATTTTACAGTTTACCATTAGAAATTAACTAGTAATGCCTAATTTTTTTGGAATAATACCCAAACTGGTATGAGTATTATTTTAACTTATTTGCTGTTTTAGAAATTTTAATTGCAGTTATGTTGATTTTATTTGCATTTTTAATAATTTTAATTGTAGTTTTACTAATTTTAATTGCAGATTTCCTAAATTTATTTGCAGTTCACCTTTTATTTGCACGTATAAGCCTCTTATTTGCAGAACCACAATACTTATTTGCAGTACAAACCCTAGCGCTATCCGTACTTTTCACAATTGTTTTTCATCCAATATTGTCAACTTACAAAAAAAGCACCCCCAAAAAAGAAGGTGCCTCGTTCTTTATACTAATTCATTAACCTCAACCTGTGCCAAATCCCCAGCTGCTTTCACACGTACACGAGTTGCATTACCTGGCAAGTAAGCCAATGGCACGTCCTCAATATCAACAATGACAAGATTATTTGGATCAGCACCTGCCTTGATTGCTTCTTTTTTCGCCTCATCCTTTGCTATTTCCAGTGCTTGATCACGAGTTAATTCCACTAATTTATAAATTCGTTCTACTTGACCACTTACCTGTGAAATAGCTGCGCCAATTGCGTTGGCTACACCTGAATGTTGCGGTCGAATGACTTCTGAAGCTCCATTTAAATTTTCAGGAAGAAGGATGCTTCCACCCCCAACTAGAATAACCGGCACATCTTCTGCACTTGTTTTCATCTTGTCGATTGCTTCTTCAACTAACTCAACCATTTTCACATAAACTTTATTTAATAGCTCCTTATCTAGATGAGCTACTTTTGATGCATCTCCTAGCTCGACTTTTCCAAGAGCAACTGCTACGTCTGTTGTAGTTAATGTATCTCCACCGAAAATTAAGCTTTTTTCTGGAAGGCGATACCCGACACTATCAGGTCCAACTGTGAATTCTCCATTATCCTTGATTCGAATAATCGTTCCTCCGCCAAGTCCGATTGAAATTAGGTCAGGCATACGGAAGTTTGTTCGCGCTCCGCCTATTTCGACTGCAAGAGAAGATTCACGTGGGAATGATTGAATTAAAACGCCAACATCTGATGTTGTACCACCTACGTCTACAACAATTGCATCTGAACTTTTAGTCAGATAAGATGCTCCACGTAGTGAGTTCGTCGGACCGCAAGCGATTGTAAAAATAGGATATTTCACGGCATATTCTACAGACATTAACGTACCATCATTTTGTCCGAAAAATACCTTTGCTTCTATCCCTTCGTTTTTTAGTGCATTAATGAATCCATCAGCCGCTGTTTTTGCAACATTTACAACTGTAGCATTGATAATCGTAGCATTCTCTCTTTCTAGTAATCCTACAGAACCGATTTCCGAAGATAATGAAATCGCAACATCTTCTCCAAGAACTTCCTTAATAATTTCACTTGCTCTTTCTTCATGCTCTTTCGAAACAGGTGAAAATACAGAAGTAATCGCTACCGAATCAACTTTCCCTTCGATTTCATGCGCAATTTGGTATAAATGTGCTTCATCTAAAGAAACAATCTCTCTACCATCGAATTCATGACCACCGCGTACTAGATAGACATATTTACCAAGTGCTTCACGAAGATCATCAGGGACACCAACTAGAGGTTTTACCGCTAAAGTAGCTGGAGCTCCAATCCGAATCGCTGCGATTTTATTTAATCTCTTTCTTTCAACGATTGCATTTGTACAATGTGTAGTTCCTAGCATCGCGTATTTTATTTGTTCTCTTGGTACATTCGCATCGCCGATAATTTTCTTTAATGCTGTATAAATACCTGTTGCAACATCTTCTGTTGTAGGTGATTTCGTTTCAGATACTACTTGATTATTTTCATCTAAAAGCACTGCATCAGTATGCGTTCCTCCAACGTCAATGCCAATTCTATATGTACTCATTATAACGTCACTCCTTTTTTAACAAGTTCTTCTACTGGAATATAGTCAACATCGTAGCCAAAGTATTTAGGCCCTACTGTTTCAATTCCTTTTTCTGTTCTCCATTTTGGATGACAAGGAATTCCGACTACTACGCATCTTGCGCCATATCGAATACCTTCTGTTGTAATTGGAAGTCCTGTTTCTGCATCAAGTACAGCAATTAAATCCGGTGTGACACAAAGTAAACGCTGATCTGTTTGGGCTAATAAGTGTTCATTTTGGAAACGAACTTCTAATGTTTCCCCTTTATATTCATTAATGCCCTCAAATGTTGCGATCCCTTTAGCAAATCCGCTTTCAGTTTTTCTGTTAATATCTGTTACTTTTCCACGGAATAGTTCAAAGCCTTTCGCACATTTTAATGCTTCTTTAACTGGATCTGCATTGTTTTCTTTTGCAAGTCTGATTGCTTTTCCTAACTCTTCTTCAAGTTGAAGAATATTACGGATTCCACTATCTTTTAAATTTTTTCCTGTCATCGGATAAATGGCAGTCATGACAGAACCACCCATTTCGATCGTTGCTGCACGAGCTATCCGTTCAGTCCAAAGATTGTTAATTGTTGATAGAACAGAATTATTCCCTTTCTCATCAGCAAGAACCATTGGTGTTGCTGAAATGCCGTCTAAGTAAAATGTAACCATTTGTAATTCTGGAAATGCTCTTCCCATGCCGTCTACATCAACAACAGGTAATCCTAGCTTTGCTGCAAGAGCAAGAGGGATCATCGAATTCAGACCACCAGCCTCGATTGGCATCGTTGCATAAATTTTCTTTCCTAAATAAGATTCAAGGTTTTGAAATGCACTAAACATCTCTTCACCACTTGGAACTTTTTCAAGCAATACAGTTGGAGCACCCATCATCGCTGATGGAACAATTAATGCATCATCCGGTACTTCATCTACATCTAATAAAGTGATTTCGCCATATTCTTCAATCGCTTGTAAAGCCATTAACTTACCTATGTATGGGTCTCCCCCGCCTCCTGTACCTAGTAAAGCAGCACCTACAGCAATATCTTCAATTTCCTGTTTTCCTATTTTTCTCATTTTTAGAATACCTCCAATATTCAGAAATCTTACGCGGTAATTTTTTCATCCACTACTCGTTTATTTTTAATTGCTTTTAAAATTAAAACACCGAAGTAATAAACAATTCCACTTAATACAAGTGAGTTAATTGATGGAATACCAAATTTTATAAAATAACCAGCTGCAAATCCTGCTGCCCATGCGATTAATGTCACTGGATTAATCTTTTCAGGTTCCGCCGGTAAAGTTCCCTTTTCCTTACTTTCATCTAACGCTTTTCGATATGTTTTTAACACAAAGTAATCAATGACCATAATTCCGGCAATCGGTGGAATCATGACGCCAAGGAAAACTAGAAAATCTACAAAACGGTCAAGAATACCAAGAATCGATAATAAAGATCCGATTAATCCAATTACAAGTGTTACAATTCCACGATTTACTTTCATTTTAAAAATTGTATCGATAATATTCGTAAATCCTAAAGAAGAAGAATATAAGTTCAAGTTATTGATTTTTACCGTAGAGAAAACAACAACTGCTGCACCAATCCAACCAGATGTTTGTAGCATAATACTCACAACATCATTTGTTTTTGCAGCATGTGACATCAATACAGCGATCATGCTAACTCCTAATTCACCCACTAAAGTACCTATTGTCGTCATCCAAAAAACATCTTTACCACTTCGAGCAAAGCGACTAAAGTCTGGTGTAATAACAGCACCGATCATAAATCCTCCGGCAACCATTGTTGCACCAACTCCAATTGAAAGTGACTGACCTGGAGGAGGCGTTCCTATTAAACTAATAATCGAATGATCACTAAGAACTTTATAAACTCCAAATCCTACTACGATCAGAAAAGCAGGTACTGCAATTTTCGCTGTTAAGCTTAATAGTTTAAATCCAAAAATAACTAAAACAGTTACGCCTATTCCGGTAATCGCAGCAGCCACGGGAAGGATCAATTTACCATTAGTTGCCTCGACTAAACCATTTGCAAAAACTGAGTTCTGTACGCCAAACCAACCAATACAACAAATGGAAACAACAAAGCCGATAATACTGGAGCCATATCTACCAAATCCGGTCCAACGAGACAATAGACTAGTAGAAAGTCCTTCGCGTGCCCCGGCATAACCTAATAGAAAACTAACAATTTGCAGCAGAACACTTCCGAACATCGTCGCCCAAAACGCCTGCCAAAAAGTCATACCATATCCTAATGAAGCACCCAACATAAACTGAGATAATGTTGCTAAAGCACCAACACGCACAAGCATAATATCCCACATCGGTAATCGAGCCGATTGAGGAACCCTTGATAGTGAGTAATCATCTCCAATACTTGACTTATTTTCCATTAATCTGACCTCCCCATTATTTTTCACCAGTTAATAAACCTTTATTTATTGTGAAATTCCATTCCAAAACTGATTAAATGTTAAATCCAATCTTGTATATATTTCCTCTTCACTATGTCGATGCATTTGCCAGAACAGCCCGTCCATTATACATTGGAACGATATAGCTAATGCATGACAATCCGAATCCTTCATTTCTCCTTTCTCGATCCCAAGTCTAAAAATTTCAGAAAGAATTTTATACTCATCTAGCTCCATTGAACCAAATCGTTTCATAATATCATCTTTTAAAAACTCTGGTGGAGATGTCATCAGACGAACTAGAATTTTAGCTTTTAAACCCTCTTGATATTGAAAATCGATCGCTGATTTTAAAATAGAGTAGAGTTGAACTTTAGTAGATTGATTGCTTTTACACTGTGATTCTACGATTGATAAATGCCCATCCAAAGTTTCCTTATATACAGCTAGAAAAATATCATCCTTTCCCTCAAAAAAAGCATAAACAGAAGGTGCCTTAATCCCAACTTCATTAGCTATTTCTCTAAGTGTCATTCCAGAATATCCTTTTTTTGCAAATAACTTTGTTGCTGCTTCTTTAATACTTTCTTTTGTTGATTTTGTCGTTTTAGTTGTCATCGTTATACAGATCCCCCTAATAAAACCTACCTAACACTTGTTAGGTAAAGAGTTAAAAAAATAAGATTGCTAATTTACCTTACTTTTCACTCAATCATTTATATTTTCTATTATTTATTTCTTAAAATACCTAACTAATGTACGTTAGATAACAGCTAAAAAAATAAGGTAGCAACTCCTATCTAACACTTGTTAGGTAAAAGGGTAAAAAAATATGATTGCTCTTTTTTTAGCATGGTGCCTATCTTACAGCGTCCACCTAACACTTGTTAGGTAAAGGGTAAAAAAAATATGATTGCTCTTTTTTAGCATAGTGCCTTTCTTGTAAAGTCTACCTAACACTTGTTAGGTAAGGGGTAAAAAAATATATTAACTAAACTTAATATTTTGGCACTTTCTTGATTCCCTCCATTCACTAAAAAAATATATTGTAGCTATATTACCACCACAAAACACAGAATACAATGATTTTTCAGAAAATATTTTAAATAATTTATGAAAACTCTCAGGTCATCATTTTCTAAAAAGATGATCGCTTTTTTTAAGGCACTAATTTGTCTATTTAGGAATTAATTGAACTACAATTTTTTGTAAATTTTGTGTAATCATACTTCTTTCACAATGAAATTTGATTTATTTTTCCATATTAGTGATATACTTAAATTATTAAATCCCTATTATAGGAGGAATGAAAAATGAACGAACAAGAATTAAAAGAATATCGTACAAATGTCATTTCATCACTAGAGGAAGAAATCGCTTATTATCAAAATTTAATTAAACTAACAAGACACAGCAGACTGAAAGAAAGCCATACATATAATCTTAAATTCATGCAAGAATTATTAGACGCTGAAAAAGCTGATCAAAAATAATTAATAATGGAGAGGTGCCTTCTAAGTGGAAGGTGCCTTTTTTGATGTTGAGAATGGATAATTTTCATTTATGTGCGACAAGTATTGGCAGTTTAAAAGGCACCTCCCTAAAGGAAGGTGCCCTCTCTTACTTTATTTACTTCAATCCAAAAGCTTTAATAATGTCTTGATTAATACTATTACCTGCATCGTCCCAAGCACTTGCTCTTAATGATACAGAAGATGCATTTTTACGGTTTTCAATTCTAGCTTTCCAGCCATCTTTTTCACGATTTAAATCAACAAGTTCCCAAGTCTTGCCTTCATCATATGAAACTTCTAATGTTGCACCTTTCATCTTACCGTTTCCTGGTGCACCAGCTACTTGAATAGCTTTCATTTCTAAATCGACCCAACGGCCTGATTTTGCATCACCATTCATGTCAGTTTCTACATTGTAATCAAGCGAGATTAATGGAAGTTCTGATTGATATTGTTCTTGTTCTTTAGACCAGAATGTCCACTCTGTATGTGTTTTTACAGAATTATCAAAGCGTTGTGGGTCGCGCCAAGCATCACTAACTACTTTATACTGCGTATTTGCAGTTGGGTATTCGTTAAATGAGTAGATCGCTTGTCCTTTTGCTTCTTTTACTAGTTTTGATCCTTGGTATAGTTTTAATGTTTGTGAACCTGGATAATTAGATTCTGAACCTGTGCTTCCTACCCCAGAATCAGCCCATGCAGGAATGTTGATGACTAAGTTGTTTCCTGTACGATAAGGTTTCCAGAAGCCATCACCTAAACGAGGACGAGCAACTGGTGAGAACCATTCTTCATCTAATGTTGTTCCTGGTTTGTATGTTGCTTTTGGTTGGCGTACTTCCCAAGCCGCATCTAGCACGCTAGCTTGATGATACCAAGAAGTGCCTTTTTGAGCAGAAACCCATTCAGTTCGAACTGATGGTAAATTTAATTTCATTTGGTAACCTACTCCATTTGGTCGGTAAGATGGAATATCCCAACGGAATTCGCCACCTGCTGTAGCTTGATCTGATTTGTATTCAGCATTAATTTTTACAAGGTCGCTCGCTTTAGGTGAATAAGTTACGTCATTTGGAATTGCATTGTCATGGTTGTCAACAAGATCATAAACGTATTTCGTATTAGGAGTACCTACTACGTCAAGTTTTACTTTTTTGTCTTTTGCTTGCTCAATCAGTTTTTTACCTTCTGTTTGACTGATTGCTACAACCGAAATTGGAGAATCTGAAAGTGAATAATCATCATTTTCAATTCCAACATATTCACTAATTTCTTCTGGTCCATCATTTACAGTAATAACTAGTTTTGCACCTGCTGCATATGCTGCTGCTGAGCGCTCCATACCAGTTACTTCATCACTTCGATCAACGATAACAGCCTTACCTTTAACATTTAATCCCTTATAATCGGCTGGAGCCCCTTTACCTACATAAACAGCGTCTAAGTTGTATTTTCCATCTAGTAATGTACTTCCAGCTTGTGGAATATCATCTAATTCATTGCCTTTGAAATTGATTGTCATATATGGTTCAATCAATCTCCATCGCGTGTTAAATGTAAATTTTCCATTTTTAACTTTCTTAGTTGGCTCAGCATACATCTTATCAACTGTAACAGGCATCACATAGATGTCACTAACATTGCTGCCATCAATTTCACGATAATATTCCATTTTTCTAAAACTTGCTTCTGCTTTATTTGGTACGTTTGCTGTAATTTCATTCGCTTTACGTGCATCCAATGTAACAGTTTGAGGACCATCTAAATTAATTTCAGGATTTCCAACAAGTGCAACGCCAGCGTGGTCAGTGTCAGTATCAACATCCATCATTGACATTGCAGAATAAGTTCCTGGTTTTAGGCGTAATTCAGTTGTACCATTAACTGCAATAAAATCTGGAACACCATCTGGGCCAAGTAGATTAATATACGCCAAGGCAGGGTTACCGTCGCGTCCAATTGCTTTTAACGTTAGTGGATATCTTTCCTCTTCTTTAATCATTGCCAAGGCAGTATGCACAACTGTTTTACCATCAACATTTGCAGAAATCTGACCTTGATATCGTTGTCCATTAGCACCTACGTTCGGATCAAGTGTTACAGTAACTTTTGCACTACCTTTTGCCGGTACAGTTACTTTGTTCGTTGAAAGTTTAAATAAACCAGCAGGTGCATCTGCATCGCTATTATCAGTAATTTTCGCTGATAAGTCTAACGTCACAGCCTTATCACTGTCGTTAGTGTACGTAATTGTTTTCTCTTTCGAAGCATCATTTTCATGAGGCCAAGCATAGAAACCAAAATCCAGTGAACCTGTCGCACGCAAATCACCAAGAGTCGCTGCTGCAACATCAAGACGTCCAGTCCCACCTTCTAACGGCTTAATATCATCTAATTTTTTAGTTGTACTCATTAATGCATCTTTCAGCTGTGCGCCTGTCCAATCAGGATGGCGTTGGGAAAGAATTGCAGCCGCTCCTGCCACATGTGGCGTAGCCATCGACGTACCACTCATCGAAAGATAAGATCCACTTCCTTGCGTTGAATATTGAGATCGTGCTGCAGTAATATTTACACCTGGTGCTGTTAGATCAGGCTTTAATCCCTCACTACCAAAACGAGGACCTTTTGATGAGAAATAAGCAAGATTATCTGATTTATCAACTGCACCAACTGTAAGTGCCGCATCTGCTGCTCCAGGAGAACCGATTCCTTCACGACCTGTATTACCAGCCGCAATAACGAACAGAGAGCCTGTCTCAGCACTTAAATTATTAACTGCTTGTGCCATCGGATCCGTTCCATCACTTGACTCATCGCTTCCTAAACTCATACTGACAATCTTGGCATTATGTGCAGCCCACTCCATACCATCAATAATCCATGAATCAAGTCCAAAGCCTTCATTGCTTAACACTTTTCCTACAATTAAGCTTGCTCCTGGTGCTACACCTTTATATTTTCCACCTGATGCTGCCCCTGTTCCTAGTACAGTAGATGCAACATGAGTACCATGTGCATGAAAATCGCGTACATCTTGATCTGGAACAAAGCTTTTTGTTTCTTTTATTTGACCAGCTACATCTGGATGCTGTGCATCGATCCCTGTATCAAGAACTGCAACTTTTACGCCACTTCCGTTGTAACCAGCATTCCAAGCAGTCGGTGCCCCAATTTGTGGAACACTTTGCTCAAGCGTTGCCTTAACACGACCATCTAACCAAATTTTTTCAATTCCAGGTATAACTAATGACTTTGTCGATTTTGTAGAATCCGCAGATTTTATATTTTTCTTAACATCTTGCCAAAACTCTTTCGAATCCTTCTTATCTGCAGAAAGCGCTGCCCCATTTATACTTTCAAGTTCATGTGTTTTCTCTGAAGCTTTTAACGTTGGCTTTGCACTTGAGCGAGTTTTAGACTCTGAATATTGTACGATAACAGGTAATGTCTTTTGAGAAGCATCATCGTATCCATCCTCTATTAGTTTCGTAATATTGAATAGATCTCGATCTAATGCACCAGAAGCTAAGTAAGGCATCGCTTGTTTTGGAATAACATATGTATCCTTATTGACTGTCATGATATGTGAACCACCTTCAGCTTTATCCGCTGGCTCAACACTAATCACACTTTGTCCATCTGCAAACTCTGTTACAGTTACTACATCACCTGTAATAAGAGTAATCACATGCTTCCCTGTACTTGCTTTTGCGTTAATTCCTTGAAGATTCGTTTCTACAGCATTACTATTTGATAAATTTGAAACATTATTGCTTGTCCCAGCAGCTAACGCTTGAAAAGTCGGAACAGCAATAAGAGCTGTCGTCATCATCGCAGTAACATACTTATTTAACCTTGGCTTTCCTGTCATCTTACACTCTCCTATTCTGATAAAATAAATAAAGCGACTTCTCATATGAATCTATTAAAATCGATTTTAATCGTTCATATCCAAACCACTTTTTAAAAAGCACTCTACATTATCAAAATATAAAGAATATTCAATAATTGGTCAATTGGGTTATTTAAGCCCTGGTTTATCAGCGTTTCTTTAAAATGCACTAATTTTTCTAATCATTTTCAAATGAAATTAACCCACTTATTTTCACAAAATAAATGACTAGTTATTTACTTTTCAAATTATTGTCTAGTTAAATAAACCTATTAATCTGTCTCAGAAAAGCATCAAAAGAGAGAAAATACACCTATTAAAATATTGCTAAAAAATCGGGTTATTTGCTATATATAAAAGCACTTAACAACTTGTAATATTAAGTGCCCTTCCCCTTTTTTCTATGTGTTTAAATTAGGTGATACAAGTTTAATAACCTGGGTTATCCTTAAATTCTTAGACTTTCTAACAAATTACTTACCTTTAAAACTAAATCCTGTAGTTATCAAACAAGAAAGAAATGCAACAATCGAAACCATTAATCCAAACATCAATCCTAATGAACTCATAAACAGATCTTCACCTGGATATGAAGGTTCAAGATTTAATAACCAATATAGAAACAAAATCGATAATAAAATATAAAAACTACTTCCTAAAATACTCATTTTAATTCGGTTTGCGTTCGTACCTTGCCATGCCTTATTCACGGTTATCCACAAAAAGAAACTTCCAAAGATGGCCAAAATCATTACCAACAAATGGAGAAATGGAATTAGTAGATACGTTAATAGATAAATTATCAGACAAGTAGTAAAAAACAACGTTGCATTCACAATAAACAAGAACATTCCTGACTTCAAATGATTTTGAAACCAACTCGTATTTTTCAATTTAAAAACAAGTTTGTTATTTTCAACAAGCATGAATGAGACTTTATCTCTTTTAAATAGAAATATGGAAACTACAATAAAAACGAAGAATAAAAATAAAGTCAATGACACTTCACCTCCAAATTTAAGTCTTATTATAACTAATCTTGAAATGAAATATATTCCAGTAGAGTAAGAAACTATGAAATTTATATGAAAAATAAATATTTCACAAAATAATAACATTCATAAATCTTACTCTCTAATAATTTATCTATAATAAAAAATAATAAGGAGTGATATTTATGAGGGTGAAAATACTGGTTTTATTCGCTACAATACTTTTTATAGTTTCTCTTTCTGCTTGTATTAATAAAAATAAGTTTGATAATCAGTTAAATCTGGTTATAAAACTTGAAAAAGATTATTTAAAAAATAAAATGAAAGTAAATAATACTGAAAAAATTAAACGCTCTAGTATTGTTATTGCAGTCTATAAAAACGGTGACTTTATCAACCTAACTTACGATCTAAATAATTCTTCTAATAAAATAGATTGCTTTTATATAAAAACGAAAGAATCAAAATATATTCGATACTTGAATACAGATAAAGAAATTGAAAAAGTAGAGAAGGACTTAAGACATGCTGATTATATAGAAAATACTTATTACAAGTAATTTTAAATATTAAATAAAAAATGGAATGCAAGATAAACCGATACTCCCGGTTTTATCTTCATTCCTATAGTTTCTATGTTTTATTCTCTCCTCACACCAATCACTCAATATTACTAACCTCCAATACAATCTCAATCTTCCGCTTCTTCTTTTCAATCATTCTGGCAATAAATTCACTAAAATCATCTTTATGGCTCTTTTGGTTTTTACTTGTATCACCACTAATTGCAGCTATCCGATAAAGGATCTTTAATTGTTCCATATGCTCATTTAGACTCATATTTGATAAGTCCTCATATTGTTCAATGAGCCTTTTTCTAAAAATAATTTCTAAATCATCGTTTGTGGCGGTTTCGTTTGAAGTATTTTTTCGAATATAAATTTTATCTGTAAATAATTTATCGGAGCCTCTTTTAGCTATAAACGGGATATATCGATTTTGCTCGGGGATATAAATGATGAAGAAGGTTTTACCACTAAAATATCCATACATTTCATTCTCGTCGTAATCAATTTGTTGAAGATGATAAATTAGAAAAGAAGGTAAATAGCCATTTAATTTTCTTTGAAAATCGGTTGGATCCTTTAGCTCTTCTTTAAGGATTCCGACTGGGTGATTATCATCATTTACGCCAAAAATAATTGATCCTCCACCAGAATTCGCCATTGCAATTATTAATTTTGCAATTTGATCCTCTCTAACGAATGTTTCCTTAAAATCCAATGCATTATTTTCTCCAAAAGATTGTTCAATCAGATTTTTAAGAGAAGCAATATCAAAATTCTTGTCTGCATAATTAAATGTATTTAAAAATTCCTGCTTATAAATCGGCCTTTTAACCATGATTCCACCTAGTTTCATATTTTTTAAAATCTAAACTAGATCTGTTATTACATTTAATGTTAGAAAAAAAGAAATGGCACCTAAAAAATCGTAGAAATTTTTCTGGTAAAAAGTGCAAAAAAACCAAAGCATATAGCCTTGGCTTTTAATAACAGTTATCTAAAAATCGCTAGGAAATATTCTTCGTTTAAAGTGATATTCAACCGAGCGATTATTAAACAGATTACTATAATTTACTTTAATCTTTTTAACTTCTAATTGCTTAATCTTCTCTTCCAGTGACTTCTTATCCTCGTCAGTTAATTTTCCATCCTCTGACAAACTAGAAATTTCATTTAATAATTCCTGAATCATTTCATCACGAAATTCTTTTTCTTCGTTTTGTTGATAAATTGTCATCTTAGTATGAAGGATTGAATTGACCAATTCGTCAGCCCCACCCGAAAGCCTATTTAAAATTAAAAGTTGTTCATTTAATATCTCATTATCTAAATCATAAGGATACCTTAGTTGATGATCTATTTCGCTCCAGCCTTCTTCAAATATCGTTCTTACTTGAATTTCAGCTAAATAATTTACTTTTGTCATTTGTGACTTAATCACATAATGCCATGATCGATATCCTGCATCATGAACTAAAAACTGGAACTTTTCTTCTTCGATATGTTGTTCACTCGTCATATCACCTAAGCGATGGTAAATAGTCGCTTTTTCATGTAAATTCCAATTTTGTCTAATTGTTTTATCTATATCTGCAGCTTGGTATTTATATAAATGTAATGCTCTTATTCCAATTAAATCTGTAATTTCTGATTTATAATTCGAAACATTGATTTCATATTCTGAGTCTGATTTTTTGCCTTTTATCGTCTTCCGAATAATCTTTTCAATTAAATGATCAGGATACTTTATTCGCGATTTCACAGTATGAATTTCAGGATTTTTACGGAGTATTTCCGAAATAAAAGTAGCTACCGTTTCAAGATTCGGTATTTCTGATATGTATTCATTATAAATTTCAATATATTTTGACCAGTCTAAACAGTACTTTTCAAAATCCTGTTCATCGATTTTATATTTTTCAAAGAAGTACTTTTGATTCTCTATTAGGCCCATACGTTTTCTCCTTCTAACATTTCCATAACCATATCCTACCATATTTGTGGAAGAAACATACTTTTTCAGTACATTTACTTTGTAAGGCTATATTTACTTCTCAGATGGTAGGAAATATCTTTTTCTGTAATTTTCTTATGCTTTTTTGCGTATAGTGATTTGACCTGATTTAAGGGAACAATAGGCTGATTTTAAAGCTTGTCTACTACTCTCTTATTTAGGTTCTCGCTAATACCTACTTTACCAACTGGAATTTCTATTGCAAAATCACTTGAAGTACGTACACCAGCCAACGATAATAGTCCAGCAGTTAACATTACTTTTCTTACCTTTTCATACCCCATCCTCCATATGGTATAATATGGAAATTGAAACACCATTGTAATATCCCTAGTAACATTAGTCAAACCAGTCTAAATATTAATAAAAGGGGTAACTTTATGAAAACATTCAGCTATTTAAGTTTTTTTCTACTTTATGTGCTAGGATTATTTTTATTGTTAGACTTCATTTTTAAGTTTCAAAACGCAACTTTTGACAATACTTATTACAGTGTTTTATTCCCATTTTTAGGCCTATTTCTGATTGGTATTTATGCATCTTTACCAAAATTCGTAACCAAGATTACAAAGTCGAGTTCATCTTATATTTCTAATGAAAAATTGAAATGGTTTGTCTTACTAATTTCCCTGATTATACTTTCGTTAATTATTTTAATAAAGTTTAACATTTATCAAAATGTATTAGTCACTATATTAATTTTTATAGGTTATGTACTCTCATTAATTACAGGATATAAATTAGTAAGGTTCATAAATAAAAGTATAGAATAAAAGAAGAAGAGGCCACTAGTGGGCCTCTTTAATTATTTACACATATATTAAAGATTTTGAGCTGCTAAATCGCGGCTTTTCTTTTGAAAATAAATCAATTTTTAAAACAGCTTAACCTGAAATATAATTCAGGGCCTCTTAATACGAACAAATGACCTGATTGTACGTTCGCAAAAAATTTCATAAATTTTCTAAAAAACTACTTACATTAGAATGAGTGTTCGTGTATAATAAAAACATCCAAACAAAACAGAACATACAATCTTAAAAACTCAAGACAGTAATAGAATAAGAAAACTTAAAAATAGAACAAAAAAGGAGATGTAAAAAATGGAAATTATCATTTTATGTAGTGTCTTATTATCTTGGTGTATTTTAGAGGGTTTTAACAAATTTGTAGTAAATCGTTGAGAACATGGAAAGTGCTTCTTTATATTACTTTAGAAAGGGTTAATTCTTATTCCTTACAACTTAATTCAAACAAAAAAAGTGCTCTTCTACTTTAAATAGATAAAAGAGCACTTTTAGAGATATTTTATTTAGCTATGTATTCCTGCAATTCCTTAATAAGGATTTCTGCACCGTTTTTACTTACTACAATCTTTCCACTATCAAATGAGAAATTATTTTCATCAATAACTCCTGTTACCATACAAGCATTACTCGAAACAAATTGTTTTAGGATAATCCTTTGCTCCTCAATAAATACTTCAAATGGTTCATATTTATTTAGATTTAACATTTTTCTTAATTCCTTTGGTAAAACAATTCTACCTAAGTCATCTAGTTTTCTTACAATTCCACTTAGACCGGAATTTTCATCATATTTTGTAAGAATAATCATACCTTCTTCAAAATGAATTTCAAATGGAGCATTATTCTCTAAATTCATTGTATTTCTTAATTCTTTCGGTAGAACAATTCTTCCAAGATCGTCTAGTTTTCTAATAATTCCAGTTGATTTCATACTTGCAACTCCCCATTTATTTCTATCTCTTTATATACTCAATATAATTCTCTCTATTTTTAAATTGAGTTTAGTATAATAATACCAAATTATTTTAATTTTCTCTCTACTTATATCGACTCATTTTTACTAATATTAATACAAATTAAAATAATTTTCTTGATTTTTTATATCTCTTGTTTTTTATTTTGGTAAATTATGTAAAATTTCTAAAAAGATTCAAAAAGAGATGAGTTAATCATTTGGTAACGAATTACCTTTAATTAACTCATCTCTCAATTTAAATCTATTATCTTGAATAGCCACCGAGACTTTGTTCAGCCATTTGAACTAAACGTTTTGTAATCTCTCCACCTACTGAACCATTTGCACGAGACGTTGAATCTGGACCTAAATGTACTCCAAATTCTGTTGCAATTTCATACTTCATCTGATCGATCGCAGATTCAGCATTTGGTGAAACATATTGATTTGAAGATCTGTTTGCCATGATATGTAGCCCCTTTAATAAAATTTTCTGATATAAACTATCAGATTGCTGTTAGTATTTCATATTGAATTTAAAATATTCATCATATAAATATTTCTGCAACTTTTTGAATGTTTCATCCGAAAGTTTATAGCAAATAAAGTTTCTCTAGATTTTTGAAATACAATTTCAACTGCAAAGATTGTCAGATTATTTCCCAAAAAATAAATTAATTGATAAATATGATTGCATCAATAGCTAATCACACTTAAACAGAACTCCCATATATTATATTAGTATAATTCACTTTTCTGAAAGGTAGGTGTGACAAAATGAAAGTAGATGGTATTTTTGAAGGAGGAGGAGTTCGAGGAATCGGACATGTTGGAGCTATTTGCGCTTTAGAAGAAGAAGGTTATGAATGGGCACGTTTGGCAGGCACTTCTGCTGGTGCTATTGTTGCTGCTCTTCTAGCAAGTGGCTATACAGGGAAAGAATTAAAGGAAATTATGGATCATCTAGATTATAAGAAATTTATTACAAAAACATGGTTGCACTTTATTCCTTTAATCGGATTAGGATTAAATATCTTATTTAAAAATGGGTTATATAAAAATGAATTTGAAGAAGAATGGTTAGAAGCTTTATTATCAAAAAAAGGAATTCGCTATTTCGATGATTTAGAAGAAGGAAAATTAAAAATTATTATTTCAGATATTAGTAATGGTAAAATGGTCGTTTTACCTGATGACCTACCTGATTATGGCTTATCAGCAAAAGATATAACCATTTCTCAAGCCGTTAGAATGAGTGGTACAATTCCATTCTTCTTTCAACCAATTAAACTAAAAACTCCTAATTTTAATTACCCAATTTTAATTGTTGATGGCGGAATCTTAAGCAATTTTCCAATTTGGATTTTCGATGATCACCAAGAATGGCCAACTTTTGGTTTTCGTTTAATAGATAATGAAATTATTGGAAAACCTCAGGATGGTCATAATCCAATCTCATTCTATAAATCAATATTTATAACGATGAGACAAGCACACGACCTTCGACATCTAACAAAAGAAGTAAATGAACGAACAATAAAAATCCAAACTGGTGAAATATCAAGCACAGATTTCAATTTAACAAAAAAAGAAAAGGAACTACTTTTCACTAATGGATACCAAGCAGCAAAAAAATTCCTTGGAACTTGGGATTTTGAAAAGTTTAAGCATAACTATCCACCTGAACCGTACTGTCATAAGGTGGACAATCTGTAATAACTTAAAAAACGCAATCTTTTCTAGATATTCATAGAAAAGATTACGTTTTTTTGTTTTTCCTATTTTTAGTCCGTTTGGTTATCTCATTTAATCCTTATTTTCGCATCTCCTTGAATATATTCAGGATAAAACGCCAGCTTAAGCTTTAATGGATTAACGTAATCTTTAGTAGAAATTGTTATTCCTACTACTTGCTTACCACCATCATCATATTCTTGAGATTCTGAGCTAGTTTGAACTACTTTTCCATTAGCATCAAAAATTGATTCAACCAATGAGTAATGAAATTCTTTTTTTGTATTTAAGGTGAACTTCAATTCTGATTCTTCTTTTTTTAAGTCAGTTAAATAATTTCCTTTTGGCTGTTTAAGAATTTGTTGTTTCTCAGTATCAACTAATATATATTCTTCATCCTTATCAACTGCCTGTAGCTTATTAATAACCAAATATAATTCTTTTGGATCTTTAAAGTAATTACTCTGTAAATAGATAATTCGTTCATTATCGCTAAGAATATTGGCAGTAGTTCCATTTGTTATTTTAGACCATACTTCGCCATTTTGATCAAGAAGTTCAAAATCAGTAAAATCTAGTATTTTCTTAGTATTATTTGGATCCATTTTTACTTGTACAGCTACACGGAGAGGATAAACTGTAACTTTTTTAATTGTTATCTTTTGCCCTTCAATCGTTACTGTTTTATTTAGTTCGTATATTTGTTTTGTTTTTTCTAGATTTTTTAAAGAGAATTGAATAGAAAATTGCTCTGAAACCTCCTTACTCTTTATCTTTAAATCTAAGTTAAAGTCTTTTTGCACGTTTGTTTTCTGAAAAAAATATTCAATCTTACTAGTATAAGTATTTAACTCATCTTCTACTGGAAGATCAAATGATGAAGAATGTTCTGGCAATTTTTCACCATTACTTGGTTTGAGACTCACTTCTTTTAAAGTAAAATTATGTTGTGTCTCTTTTGCATCTATCGTGTAAAAAATCACTATCCCTTGCTCATCAGCAATTACTGAATCAATCGTTACCTTAATTCCGCTTTTCTCTTGTGAAATATTAATTTCTTGAGCATATTTATTTTCTACAGCTGATATTAGTCCCTTATCATCACGAATAAGTTTAACGATTTTCTCCATACCTGGAATATTTGTTAAATAATCAGCAAAGGTTGGCGATACACGAATACTTGTAAGAAATCCCAATAGAAGAATAGCAGCTGCAACAATAGACCAGATCTTAGATTTCCGTCTCGGTTTAGTTACTAACTTAGTTTCTTTAGCTTTTTGAAATCCAATTTGTATAGCCTCATCAATTTCATCAATAGGTAACCCGATGTTTTCGTATTTTTCTTTCAACTTTTTTAGTTCATTTTCTTCTTTTTCAAACACGGCCTTTTTCTCCTTTCTCTTCAAGGATTCCTCTTAATGATTTCAATGCTTTATTCAACCAAGTCTTTACTGTACCTTCCGGTCGATTCCACATAATTGCAATATCTTTGATTTTGATATCGTGAAAATATTTTAAATGTAATAGCTGTCGCTGTGTATCATCAAGCTGTGACATTGCTTCTTCTATTTCAATATAGTTATAGTCTTCGTTCGTACCTAGTTGTGAAATATATTCATCGTCGAAGGTTACTCTATTATTCTTCTTAATATAATCCTGACAGTAATTAATCATAATCCGAATAAGCCATGTTTTTACATAGCTTGGTTCCCTCAATGTTTTTATGTTTTGATAAGCTCTAAAGGTTACTTCTTGAATTGCTTCAATTGCCTCATCTTTATTCTTCAAGTAAGCTAGCGCAGTTTTATATAATGACAATTTATGCTCATGCATAATTGATAAAAATGCTTGCTCATCTCCTTTGATAGCCCTTTTCACTAGACTATGATCCTGCAATCTCAATCCCTCCATCTCGATGTTCTATACATTAGACTCCTGAGAGCTTAAAAAGTTTTAATAATTTTTAATTTTCCCCATAAAAAATTCCCCCTATAGTAGACAGTACAGCACATTTCTTTTAACTGTCTACTATAAGGGGATTATTAGAACTTTTATGACACCCTTTTTTTTAACTTTATTTTTTATTTAATTATATGGTTTCTTGCCAATAGGATTTTATCAATTTTGTCCTATTAGAATCTGAATATACATAAACATTATGGCGAATTACTCTCGTTTTTCCAGAATATCTTACTTGCATAATATCTTTTGTATAAAGAATAGGTCTAGAGCTTGAAAGAAATGATACAGGTGTTGCAGCAACACCTGCGAAAGCTGCTGGAGCAAAATATACTCCGAGAGATATAGAAGCGACTGAAGCTATTTGAATAGAAAAATCCAGTCCAGATTTATTTTGTATTTTTCCATAGGCCGTTCCAACATAACTATATTGTGTTCCTCTGTTTCAATAGCAACACTTCGACTAGTTATAGGAGATGTTATTTGTTCAATAGGTGTAATTTGAATGTTGTCATTTGTATCAGTCGACTCTGCAAATGATACACTTGCTGAGAGTAATAGCAGTTGCTAAAGTTGAAACTAAAATTTTTTTCATATCTAACACTCTTTATCTTTTAAAGATGTTTTTTTTTTGTTTATGAAAAAAATGCCAAATAAACAAATTACTCAACTTTCGTACATAGAGAAACCTAATGATCCCTTGAATCTCCTTAATTCTCTGAATTGATTAGAAAATAACTTAACAAATTATCTACCAAAACGATCACCTCTTTACATTATTATTAATGTCTTAAATTATAGTAAACTGAGGAATTAATTCAGTGGAATTTTTATTAATATTTTAGTAAAACTTTACAAATTTTTACCTTAAAAAGAACCTTTGGTGAAGATTGAATATTTTTCAGTATAATTTAAGAAAATACTTACTAATAGAATCATAGTTTGTTGCATTTTTATAAATTCCAATAGCAGTAAATGCGACTATTTGAAAAAATGAAAAAAAGTTCACAATAATGACAAAGAGTTTTGGTAAATTTTACTTTTTAAATGTTAAGATAATTTCGTAAACGTTTACTAAAAAAATTAGGACACAGTTATAAAAAAGTGTAATTCAATTTTAACTTCCGCGGTAACTGGTGTAGGGAGTGTGACCTTTCCTATAAAATTTAATAAATATTTAAAATGACTGGTGCTATTTTATTTAATGTCATAGCAACAACCAATTTGAAACAGGAGGATAATATTATGAAATTAGCAAAAAAATTATTAATCATAACTTCATACATAATGTTTACGGTATTGATTGTTGTTGGTCCAGAGTTTCCTAAGTATAAATTGTATGTTCTTTTGCTACAGGTATTATTTTTTTGTACAGGTCCATTATTATTAATATTTTTAGATTGGAAGAAAAAAAGAAATAAAGATAAAGTTAAAATCAAAGGTAAATCGGAGTGAAATGGAATGGTTATACGGTAGTGGATCCATGGAGTTAAATTAGAATTTATATAGTTGCAGCTTTCTCGTTATTTAAGTTTCCTGATGAAAATAGTACTATCGGGTTCGTCTGTTGCCACCCCACCAACAAGTAAGGACATAGGAATTACATATGCGTTAAAGCCGACCGCCATTTTGTTGTATAAAAAAAGCTACCGAAGCAGCTTAAAGGTGGTTCAACTATTGCATGCGTTAATTGCATTAGCATTCATAAAAGATCTGGAATTTTTATTTTTATTTGTCTAACTTAAGCAATTCCATAGAACGCTCTGAGGAAACTTCAAAAGCAGCATCATAAGGTGTTTTGCCATTGCTCTCAATTGTCTTATCAGCACCTTTTCCAAGTAAATATTCAACCATTTTTACTTCTTCTGTGGACCCTGCTGCATAATAAAGTGCTGTGTAGCCTTCTTTATCTTTTAGATTAATATCCATTTTCTTTTCCTCTATTAGATATTTTAACAAAGGTAAATTATTTTGACGGGCTGCAATTGTTAAGACATGTCCGTAATTTGTACTGACATTAAAGTCTACATTAGGTATAGTGTCTAAGAATCTAAAGATTTCAAGAACTCCTTCATTTGCCTCACTCTTTGGAATGGAACTCATGCTATCTGGTTGAGAATAAGCAAGTTCCAATATAGGCATCATTCCTTCAGGCGTTGCATCTGTCATTTGCTCAACATAATTTATATCTGCTCCTTGTTTAATCAACAATTTCGCCAATTCTAAATCATCTTTATTATAGTAAGCAAATACTTCTGTTAAAGGAGAATTGGCCGTCCCTTTTACTTGAACTGGTTTAGCACCATTTTCCAAAAGTAGTTTTACTATTTTTAGATTTGATTTTTCGCACGCAACATAAAGGGGGCTTTCAGGGAAAATTACCCCTTCTTGTTGTGATGCTGTATCAGTTCTATTCAAGTTTATCCCAGAATCAATGTACCTTTTAATTTGTTTGATATTATTTTTTCGAATAGCTTCATTTAAATTTTCTATTTTCTTTGTATCCCCACCAGCTTTTTGATTGGTATTATAGCCAATCAGCGAGATCACAACAAGCGTAATGACTGTTCCAACTATTATTTTAGTAGGTGTTTTTGCATTTTGTAGTAGTTTTTTGTTTAAAAGGAGTACTTTTTTAATCTTCGTCATTTTCCTCATTTCTTTAAGACTAATAACAAGAAATACCATATGTGCAATTGCAAAAGTAATTGAAACCAGTATAAAAAAATCTGGAACATTCTTTATCAATCCAAAAAAAGCATAAGATCCTTCAACATCACCAAAATCAGGAAGAATTATATTTGCGAGAAAATAAAATCCATTTGTTAAAATTAAAGGTTTCATGTTTTGAATAGAATTAATTTTAAAACACTTCGATACATATAAGAAGTTAATAATAGTTAATGCGATCGTATATGGTAAGAATAATGTTAAGGCAAATACTCTTAACCAACCCATATTAAATAAGAATGATGACGCTACCAAAACTAAATTCACTAACAAACTGAAGTAAACAATTGTCTTTTTCATTTTTTCTTCTTTCCTTTTGTTTAATCATGGAGAGTAAATGAAATATAAGAAGTATTTCATTAATTATTATTATGCATGAAAACCCTATATTACGGAACAGAAACTATTCTCAATTTTAACAATATTCCTTCGTGATGCAATGTCAAAAGCAAAAATAATATTGAATTAAACTGCCACATAGATAAATAAAAATAGCAGCGAATGGCTGCTATTTTTATTCAACTAGTTTTGAAATATAATTTTATTTCCCTTCCTCAAAATTACTTAACTTTACGTACCAAGGATAAAGAAAAAGTGCAACAACTCCAACTATTGGTAATAAATCTACGAGAGTCATTAAAATCTTTGTTTCGAAAGATATAAATTGTTTTTGACCACAATTTGTACAAATTGCACCGTTTTTTGAAAATCCTAGTTTCCATATCGATTTCTTTGTCCATTTATAATTACAATTTTGACATGTTGCCATAATAACCTCCTTCTTTATTTTATTTCTTTATGTATTTTCGCATGCTTTAGTTGAATAGGAATCCTTGTATTGATACTAAGAACACAAGCAAAGATACTATGAAACTAATAGTACCTATTTTATTTCGTTTCAGTTGAAATTCAGATATACTTGCCAACAAATAACGTTGCTCCTATGAATAAGAGCATATAAGGCGTTAATGAAAAATTCTTAGTTATTAAGCCAAAATTAAGCCTATCAAACTAATATTAATCTCAAATTTTTTAACAATCGAAATACCTCCGCACTATTTACTTAATCATAAATTCTTGTACAACTATCGCACAGCACAGTTCAATAAGTACTATGAATTTTTAAATTAATAATTATAGATAAAAATGAATATTAAAAATACTGGAAATGTAATAAAACTTATCCATTTTGGAAATCGTATATTAAATTTACCTAGCATTTTTCTTATATTATCCTCACATAATACAGCTAGGTTTATCATAAAAAAACACGTTAATAGGAATAACTTAAAAGAAATTTTCATATGCGAAAGCAACGAAAAAAATATCAAAAGGAAAAACATCTCAGCTAGGAATTCAGCTAAATCATATTTTCTAACATTATTCTTAAAAAGCCATTTTATATATTTCTTTAATAATGACAGTTCTAATCCCTCCATAAATTTTTATTTATCTATAAATCAAAATGTAAAAGCTTGATTAATTCATATGAAAAGAAAAATAAATAATATTGTTAATTACTCAATTATATATATAAATTCATTAACAGTAACTTGGGGGAATTTCTCCTTTTTTTCACAGGAATTAAATTATCCTTATGCATCTAACCTGTCATTTACTTGAATAAGCATAAGCGAGCCTCTATTGAAATTACTCTTACTTTTAGTTCAACAAGGAATTTAACTATTGCTTGTTGAACTACTCTTAGTTAGCAAATTTTGATAATATTCTTAATGAATTATTTTAAATGCTTAATTTAGGAGGGGTTATATTTGCAAATGTTTTTTAGATATAATTGGTCGGTAAGAGAAGAATGGTATAGGTGGTGTGAAGAGTTAAGTGAAGAAGAACTACTGTTGAACCGCTCTGGTGGAATGGGTAGTATTTTACATACACTTTTTCATATAGTTGATGTAGAGTGGAGCTGGATTCGAGTATTACAAGGCAAATCTGATTTTCAGGAGAATTTCAATGCTTATAAAAGCTTAGATAAAGTTCGTGAATTGGACGCTAAATTTCATATTGAAGTGAAAAATTTTGTAGACAACTGGGATAATGAAATGGAAAATCGTTTATTTTACGATACCTTACCAGATGGAAGAAATGTGACGGATACTTGGGGTGAAATCATTAGACATACCATTGCTCATGAAATTCACCATATAGGACAATTATCAATTTGGGCAAGGGAAATCGGGAAACAACCTGTTTCTGCAAATCTAATTGGGCGAGGTCTTGCCACTCATTCGAATAATTAGTTAAGAAAGAAAATAATTTAATCAATTTCTTTTATAAGTATAAATTCTAGCTACCATCGACGGTAGCTTTTTTAGGTTAAGTAATTGGGATTATATAGGACTTATTCAACTAAAACACATTGCAATAGTTAAATAACACTCAGGAGCAGGTGGAATAACTGCAATTATGCAGCTTGTAAGCTACAACATGTGGAATAGAGACCTAATAAAAAAATAAGAGATTTCTCATAAGATATAGGTATTTTATGAGAGTTCCCAATTCAGTTTTCATTTTAATATATCTAACAAGCCAAAAACATACCTCTTATTATATCAAGGTTAATTTTCCGATTTTGTTACATTCTAAGGCGAACCAAACGACTCCATCCTTGTCACATACAATTCCGTGAGGTTCTGCATTATGTGTTTTAATTGTATATTCCACAATTGCCTGGTCTCTTGTCAATCTTCCTATTTTATTTGCACCCCATTCAGTAAACCATAAATCAAATTCTTCTCCAACAGCAATAGCATGGGGGCGTGCATTTGGTGTAGGAATGTCATATTCTATTATCTCTCCAGAATAAGTGATTCTCCCTATCTTATTCCCAATTATTTCTACAAACCAAAGTGCATTATCATTTCCCCTTGTAATGCCTACAGGTCCTGATGCGGGTGTAGGAATTGGAAATTCCATTAATTCTCCAGATTCCGTTATTTTACCAATAGCATTGTTTTGGTTTTCAGTAAACCAAAGTGAGCTATCAGATCCTAGTGTAATAAAAGAAGGATATGAGCCTTTGTTAGGTAGTTCATATTCATGAATCTTCCCTTTTGTAGTCAATTTACCAATCCGATTTCCATTCATCTCAGTAAACCAGATATCCCCATTTTGTCCTTCTGTAATTCCATACGGGCCTGAATTTGGATGCGGCAAAGGAAATTCTGTAAATACACCACTTGTAGAGAGCTTTCCTATTTTGTTGGCTCCATTTTCCGTAAACCAAACATCCCCTTTTGAAGATACTGTTAAACACATCACTCTAGCATTAGGTGTGGGAACAGTATACTCTTGAATATGTCCTTCTTGATCAAAACAACTAATTTTGTTTGCTTTATGTTGAGTAAACCATATTTTCCCATCATGCGAAACAGCTATTCCATATGGACCTGAATCAGAAAACGGAAGATTTATTTCTTGCAGATTAAAATTCATTTTAGCCCCCTCCATTGAATATTAACTTCAACTTAATAAATTTATATTTTAAAACTTCTACACATTAATAAGATCTATTTTCCAGCTCAAAAGCTTTTCATATGGTATTTATATCCAATTATTTAAATTCAACAAATTATAAATTTTCCCTTTTACTTATTGAACTCTACTACCAATTAACGAAATAAAAAAATCGACTAAACAGTCGATCATGTTGTTCAACTAATGCAATGCGTTAGTTCAATAAGATTTTATTAATCTCTGTCCTATATTCATCTTCATCAAATAAGAATTAAGGTATTAAATTACATATCATAAGGTTCAAGCTTCAAAATATGTTCTTCAACATCCTTGCCTCTTGCGTTGGAAAAACCCCTACAAAGACTCTTTTTTCATTATAGAACCTACTAATGTATTAAATAATGTTTTTTATTATTACTAATATTATTAATTAAAGCTATGCCGTTTAAAAAGAAAAATATTAAAAGAATTGGACTTATATATACTATGGCAATTGCTATTACTGGAGATGGTGATAGCTCCTCGCGGTTTAGTTTCTCAGTTTCTGGTAAAGAAAGCTTCACCAGCTTATGTTGCTTCTATTACTTGATATTCAAAATTAAGGAGCAATAGACTACTAGTTATGAGTCTATTGCTCTTTATTAGTTGGTAACAAATCTGTATTTTCGGGACTCTATTCTAGGGTTATGTTATTTATTAAAACAGGCATAGTCATGGCATATAAATCATATCCTTTTGCCCAATAATCCTGTTCTACTAACTGTGTCCTAAATCCCATTTTTTCAAAGAAAACATTTGCGAATTGTGATGTCCGAACCTCTATATTTGTTATGCTGCTATTCATTTGAATTTCATCTATACAATGTTTAACAAGCTTCGATCCAATTTTTTTTCCTTTATATTTAGGGTCTGTAAAAATCCAAGAAATTCCACCTAAGTTTGTCTCAGGAAAATAATAACCACAAGCTCCGACTATTTTTTCATTTTCAATATAGACAAAGTATGTAGAACCATAATTTTTTAGATATTCTTTAAGGTCTATAATTTCTGATGGATCAAAACTATCAGGAACATTTAGATTAAACACTTCCAAAATTTCTGCTAAATACTTATCTTCATATGGATATATCAATTTTTTGCCTCCTAAAATACAGTTTATTAAAAATATAAAATATTGTTATATCTTATCATAAACAAAACGTTCAAAAGCTAGTGTTTGGAAAATTGTTTTTAAGTTGTATTTTTTTATATGTATATCTTATACAGTGTTAGTTAACATAAAAAAAGTTATCGGAAATAAAATAAAGGATCTAAGTTATTAGCCTTTTTACTGCTAATTCAACTACCATGGGAGTACGTTATAAACTTCCATTCACTGTTGTGAATATGAGGATTCATGGATGGCTAGTCGAGTAGAATGGAGTCTTTTACCTTTCGGTAATTGAACTCCAAACCCTCTCAGAACCGTGCTTGCACTATTAATGCACACGGCTCCTCCA
>NZ_JBHXLC010000020.1:0-89732 GCF_042721555.1 Gottfriedia sp. NPDC058432 | reverse complement strand
TAGTCTTAGAATAAGTCTGCCTAAAAACAGACAAAAACAAAAAAATAAAACCATTTGGGTATGGTGAGTTGACAGTTTCGTTCATATCAGTTGAATAAGGAATGTAAAAATTCACACGCAAAAAAGCCCAGAAATTTTTTGTTCTGGACTTTTTATATTAATGTTCATTTAAAAAAGTGTTTCTGATATCAATCATTTACTTTAGGAATTTAATTTGAATTATTCAATTTAACAAACGAAGTCTTCGACAAATCATCCAATATTTTCTCTAAGAACATGAGCTCTTGTTTACTATATTGATCAATAAACTTAACATAATTTTTATTTATTTCTTTGTGGAGCAATTGATGTAAATCACAAAGTTCATTTCCCATTTTAGTCGTCCTAAAATAGATTTCTTTGTTATTATTTGGAACGCATTCTTTTATGATTAAATTTTTTTCTGCTAATTTCCTAGTTATTTTCGTGATAGTACCTCTTTGCATATTTAATTCATTTGCAACAGTGATACCTTTTACTGGTTGGTGTTTTTGGATACAATCTAATACATGTAACATCAAAATCGTAATTTCCTGCAAGATCATTAATAACTCTTGGTTTTTACAATTTTGAATTAGCCATTTTTTTTCTTTATCCTCTTCATTGTTTTTCTCAATTAATTTGATATACCCATCTAATATATTCTTCTTAATTTTATCCAATATTATTTATCCCTTCATATTTTAATTAAAACCATTATATCCTATTTTGTTTCCAGTAAACAAATTTGACTTTTAAATGGTTATACATTATCATTGTTTCCAGGAAACAAAAATCATTTGCTGAAAAGGAGAATCCTTTATGAATAAAGTACTTGAAACAATCATGAATCATAAAACGATTAGAAAGTTTAAAGATATTAATATAACTGACGAACAAATCACGACTATTATAAAAGCTGCACAAATGGCACCATCATCACTCTTTTTGCAAGATTATGCCATAATCGGCGTTTCGGATTCCAAAATTAAAGAGTATCTTTATCAACTTACAAAAGGTCGTTGGGTGAAAGAGAATGGATTGCTTCTTATTTTTTGCTCGGATTTACATCGAATTTCTGTTTTAGCAAGTGATGAACAAAAAAAGAAACTAAAATTAGCTCATAAATTTGGTCCGTTTAAAAAGATTTCTACTATTAATACATCTATCGCAGCTCAAAATGCTACTCTTGCTGCCGAATCAATGGGATTAGGTGTTGTATATAGTGGTGCGATAGCTGAACATGAGAAAGCTGTCAAAAAAATTTTAAAACTACCGAAAAATGTAGTACCTTTATTCGGTCTTTGTATTGGTGTGCCAGATAGTACACCTGAACAAAAACCTCGTTTGCCATTACATGCGGTATATTTTCAAAATGAATACATTCAAGATGAGGAAGCACAAAAAAAGTCGCTTATTCAGTACAATGAAACAATGAAAAATTATTATGCAGCAAGGACGGATAATAAAAGAGAAATTAACTGGTCTCAAAAGTGTCTTGATCCGATTAATCAAATTCCAACTACTAAAATTGGGTTCATAAAATTCGCTTTAAAAAGATTTTTATCAGATAAATAATTTTTCTGTAAGGGGAGGAGATTTCAATGAAAAACAATTTGAAACATGAAAATTACCCTGAATTAGCCAAACTACAACATGTAGTGTTTTATGTGAATGATTTGCAAGAATCACAACGTTTTTATGAAAAGGTTTTTGATTTACAATGTTCAGCTACTGCCCATCCAGATAGCAGTGCAGCAATGAGGATTGTAGGGAATACTATGAAATTTTTTAGTTTTGGTCATTATCATCATGATATTTGTTTAGTCCAAAGCCCAAAAGTGAAAATTGATCATGACCAATGGAATCATTACACGCTTAAATTAGTAAACGGAGTTAGTTTAGATGAAGTGAAAAAGCGATTAGAATCTCTTCATGTATCGTATCTCAACGGAAGAGTGTTACCAATATTTTCTAATGAACAAGAAGCAATTCACTTTAAGGATCCAAACGGACATATAATTGAAGTTGTTGAATAGAAAGGATATTAAAGTTATGGCAAAACAAATGAGTAAATTGCAAACATATATAAGCCCCTTGTTAAAGATTAAATGTATACGAGAGCTAATTTTGTTACCATCAACGCTTTCTGGGAAACGGCAATTAAATAAAACAGAAGAATACCCAGTAACTAAAACGTCGTTAATTTCACAAATTGAAAGAGTGGCTATATACGTATCCGATTTGGAGAATTCAATGGATTGGTATATAGAAAAGTTAGGATTCACTTTAGAAAATATTACTGATAGATTTGAGGTTGAGGTATTACCAAATCAAATAATACGTTGTGCTCTTTTAAATACGAAGAATCAAAGGAATGCTCTTGTTTTAGTAGAAAGAAGAGATACTAGTGGTAAAAAAATCCTTCCGTCAACCAATGGATATTTTCATATTGCTTTTGAAATTGAAGAGCAACGTTCATCCTTTGAATTTGCTCAACGTTTAAAAGAAAAAAATGTGTTTATAAGCTACGGTCCTGTAAAACATAGCCATGAGGGCGATGGTGAGATTGGTGGTAATATTGCAGTTTACTGCTTAGACCCAGATAATCATTATCTAGAATTCTTTTTTGACATGGATAAATACGATTCCTTAAGCAACTAACGCATGCGTTAGTTGTGGTTCTTGAAATAAAAGGATTAAAATTTCTCTTTGTCGAAATGATTAGAGAGGTGATGAAATGAAAATAGAAGTCAAATATAGGTTGTTTAATTGGAACGGTCGTAATTACATAGTAGAAAACTTTAATAGAAGCTCTATAATAGAAGTTGTTCATACAGAAAATGAAGCTGAATTGGATAAGCTTATTAAATCTGAGTTGTCAATTGAAATTAACAAACCAATAAATGAGATTAAGGTCTTAAAATTTAGAAGGCTTTTATAAAAAGAAAGAAATATGAGATTAACCTAACGAATGCGTTAGTTGAGGATCAAGAGCAGCCATTGGCTGCTTTTTATATATGTATCTGGTAGTATAGTTGAATTAGGAGTACTGATAAAATAGTATTAAATTAGATTGGAGAGGATAATTTGATTTCTATTAAACCAAATACCAATAAATTTAACAAAAAAATGATTGATCAGTTAGAAAATGAATTATGCCTTTCATTTCCGAACGAATACATAGAGTTTTTAGAAAAATACAATGGTGGAATTCCAGAAGAAAATATAGTTATATCAGAAGAAGCACCTGAATTTATCTTATCTATTTTCTTTGGTACTGACTTAGATATTTATAATGACTTATTGCTTTGTTATAAAACATTCTATGGAAGGATTCCAAAAGGATGTGTGGCTGTTGCAAGTGATGTAGGCGGTAATATTATTTGTCTAAATTTAAGTGAGGAGAAATATGGTTACGTTTATTTCTGGGATCATGAAAAAGAGTTGATGTTTGAGGAAGGTAAAATACAATTAAATAACCTATCTTTAATAGCAACATCATTTAATAAATTTTTAAATATGATACAAGAAGATATTACAAATGCGGATGATTTAGAAGGATATGAAGTTGAAGAAATATGGATTGATCCCGAATTTTTAAAGGAAATGAATAATGAAAAATAATACTTATGCAACTAACGAGAGCATTAGTTGCATATAAAGAGCTGCTAATGGCGGCTTTTTTGTTTCAGTTGAACTACATATGTTTAATATTATATGAAGCAAGGATGTGATTGTATCTTTCATGAGGGGTTTCCAAACTATTTGAGGGTCGATGTTACTAAAGCAGTAGGATTCATACCTAATAAAACTTATAATAATGTCACTATTGGTGTATCTCAGGATATTATTCAATATTTTCAAGATAATAACGTAATTAGGTTTCCTTATCGTTTATACTACATTGATAGATCAGATGATATAATAAAAAATTTAAGTGAACGACAAAAAATGATTTTGCATTGCATATATTCAAGAAGTTATGATGGGTTTGTTCGCCAAAAACATATGTATTCGTTGCTTCAGATGGATTATGAAGATTGGGCAATTCCTTATATCGTAAAAATCTGTGATGAATACGTCGTAGAAATATTAGAAATGACTTTTGATATTTTAAAAGAACAAGATACGGAAAGGATTAGGAAATTTTGTTTTGAAAATATAGGGACGTTTAGCAAAAGCTATAATAGAATGATTAGCTATTGGAACGAATATTACAGATGTAAATACAATAATTTTCATCAATATATTGGTAGGAAGTTATTTAGAGAGTGTTTTGGCTACTCTAAATCAATGGAACGAATACGTTAGTTAAACAAAAAGATCGACTGTATAGTCGTTCTTTTTTTGTGCTAACTGATTTTAGTTCTTTAAGAAATGTTAAAATAGAGTATTGAAAGGTGATGATAATGAGTGAGAGATTTCCCAGAAGAAAACGATCTTCTTTCGCTGTTTGAGTGTGAACCTAAACTATTCGATTCCAATATGAAAAATCTGCCTTTTTATTATAATCAAGCAACATATCAATTTTCTAACGGAGAAGAAGACTTTGTTGTTACAGTTTCTCCATCATATGGTGAAGTAAAAATAAAAGTAACTCAAACAAGTTCAGATAGAATGTTATCGCTTTTGGAATTGAAGCGAATTGAGAAAATGGAGATTACAGCAGATAGAAGAGATTCTTCAAGTGTACTATTAACAGTTATTAATGAGGATTCTCAACAAACAATAGAAATTGATTTTAAGCCGAGATTTAAACTGATTTTAAAAGAATATAATTCTTTTTAAACATGTTGTCTAATTCAACTAACGCATGCGTTAGTTCAACAACAAAGAGAGGATGATCTCTTTTTGATCATCCTCTCTTACTATTCTTAATAATTTTGACAAGTAGTTCCTAGTGGAGTTTTTTCTACTTTGTAATTAATTAATTTGAAATTAAAAACATCATCTTTGTTCGAAACTATAATGGTTACCGAATAATGAGGAGGATTATGTGCACCTTCAAACGTCATTGTTTTCGCTTCTACTGTAAATACTTTCGGTCTATCGGGATCCCTTTTTATCTCAATTAATCGCTCGCATTGAGTTGATATGTTATATAGGCTACCAAAGTGCTTTTTTAGAGCTATTAAATAATATGGTTCTAGGAACTGGGTAATTAGTTCGTCTTTATCCTTATCATTTATATTTTGAGCAAACGTGTTATATGGAAAAAAAAACAAATTATATATAACCATACACAACATCAATATCGTTTTCATTAGTAAGCTCCCTATCTCAATAGCATATTTAATGTATTTATTACCAACTTATATGGAACTTATTAAAAATAATGTTATACAACTAACTCATGCGTTAGTTGAACAACATGATCGGCTGAATAGTCGATTTTTTTATGCAACAAAATGGCAATTTAGTTGCATGAGGAATGTTATAATACAAGACAGAATTGATTTTTTTAAGGGGAAAAATAAATGTTAATACTTGCTCAAGAAGCGAATCCAATTTTAATCTATTTAGCTCTATTAGCCCCATTGATAGGTTTAGTTCTGTTTCTGTTAGCTATTGTTATTATTGTTTGGATTGCAATTAAAAGTTAAATTGCTAATCTTATACAACTTAATTCTAATGTAACTAACTCATGCAATAGTTGAATAACGTGATCAGCAATCTTGTCGGTCATTTTTTATTGAACAAAATGGCAGATTAGTTCAATAAGAAAAACAATGGTTTTTATGATTTCTTTTATTATATGAACATCTTGGGGGATAACTTTTATGAAGAATTTTAAGCCAACGTTTTACAAAAATGTTGATGATATCGCAGGTGAACACGATTTTTTTAAGATTAGCATAGATTATAATGGGAATCTGGTTTTGCTAACAGAAAAGGAAGAAAAGGGGAAATATCTATATAAAATTTTTCATTTTATAAGTGGAGAAACAAGAATCATTGAAATCCCTTCTGTTTCATACTCTTTTGAATTTGCACAACCAATTGAGGAAAATTGGTTACTGGTTAGTTCGCGTATTGACGATGATGAAGGACCAATTAACAATGCAACTATTTATGACGTTCAAGGCAACGCTTTAGATACTTTCTCATTTGGTGATGCCATTGAAGATGTACAAACTACTAAAAACTCAGAAATTTGGGTGAGTTATTTTGATGAAAATATGGATTATGGATTAAGATGCTTTAATATTCAAGGATTAGAAACATTTAATTATATAGATTTTGTTAAAAAATCAAATAATGAAATTCCTTATATTGCTTGTTGCTATGCTTTAAATGTTAATTCAGATGAAACAGTTTTTATTTACTATTACAATGAATTTCCCTTAGTGAAAATTGAAAAAGATACTTATGAAATATTTGAAAATATCCCCATTCAAGGCAGCCATACATTTGCTATCAATAATGATTTTGCTTTGTTCAGTCATGATTATGGCAGTAAAGGCGAGGTATATTTGTATTCGTTACATAATAGGAGTAAGAAAAAAATTTATACTATGGATCAAGAAGGTAAATCTCTAAACTATAAACATGCAGTAGGTAGAGATAATAAACTATTCTTAACAAAGGATAAAGTTATTTATCTAATAGAATTAGAAAATATATTAAGTGAAATTTAATGTTAAGTTTTCAAATGAGGATATGAACTATTCTTATGTAACTAACGCAGTGCAATAGTTGAATAACACGATCGGCTGTTTAGTCGATTTTTTTATTCAACAAAAAGGCAGTTTAGTTGCATAAGGATTATTAAAAGTTTTAGATGAATATTTGATAAACTGGGGTTAAAATAAAGTAAAAATCTTGAGTACGATTGAGGGTGAATACTTTGAGTTCAATTCAAATATTATCCAGTATATATGGTTTAGGTCTAGGTTGTGGGGTTTGGAGTAAAGAAGAATTAATAAAATGGTGTGATTTAGTAATTGAAACAAATGATATTCCACCTTATGAAATAATTGAAGCTTCTTTAATGTCCAATGCAAATATTTATGATATTGAGGCAAAATTATTTGAACTAAGAGGAAATAGTGATGAAGCGTTTGAGGTGAACCTACTCCTTTCAGTAATTAGTCAAAAAGTACGACTGAAACAATTAACTTATGAAGAAGCAAATAAGTGTATAGCTAGAATGTTAATCCAAACAGGATTAAATTGGGACGAAGATTACTGTAATTTATATGGTTTTGATGACAGTTTTGAATTAGTTAATGATGGAGTTTTTTTATTAAACGATGTAATTGATGGTTTTATTGAAGAATTAAGTTACTTTGATAAATATCTTGATGATTTTAAGCTGATATATTTTAATGCTGTACAAAGGGAATGGAATTTATAACTTTTCTTACCAAACTAACGCATGCTTTAGTCGAATAACACGATTGGCAGAATTGTCGGTCTTTTTTTTGTGCTAAATGACAGTTTAGTTGAAAAGAATTGGAATTATATATTGAAGGACATAGATACATAGGAGGTGAATATACTTATTAATCTGATAACAGGAGATGAGATGAAGATGATGAATGAAAAATTATTAAGGGTAGGTACTACTTATATACCAGTGACTAATGTAGAACTTTCTTCCGAATGGTATGTAAATAAATTAGGTGCAGAGTTAAGTTATAAAGACGAAGACAAAGTAATTCTTAATTTTGCAAACCAAAGTATCTTTCTTGTTAAATCTAAAGAAAACCAAAGCTCTAATTTCTATAATATTTACGGTGAAGAACATTTTTCTATAACTTTTGAAGTAAATGGGTTAAGTGCTTTAGAAGCTATTCATAAAGATTTCATTGAAAAAGAAATAAAAGTTGGAGAAATCGAAAACAGAGGCCACACTGGAAGGAACTTTGTTTTTTATGATTTAGATGGTAATAAATTTGATGTATGGAGTGAATTAAGTCCAATTTTCAAAGAAAAATATCTTATCTCATAATAGAAAAAAACTATACTCTTATTCAACTAACGCATGCATTAGTTGAATAAGGTAATGTTTATTTTTGTAAACTACGTCTGAAAAACCTAACTAACATCCTAATAATTCCAATACTAAAATGACTATTCCGTTTGCTAATCTAGAAAAATCAAGTTTAACTTACCATTTTTATAGAAAACTACTATTGCAATATTAAATTACAAGATTAAGAAAATAAATGACCAGAATATAATAACGTCCATAACTATCTTCCAGAGAATAATAATCATTTGAAAAAATTATTTTCCAAAGACATTTAATCAGTCTACATATGTTTTTCAAAATGCTTCTTCAATAACAAGAGCACCTATCTATCATAGAAGAACAAATAGATACTCTTGCTATGGATATGGAAAATAAGGTAATCTTGTTTGCTTTAATCAATATTGATCTTCCCATTTAAAGACTACCAGAAATTACCGCGACAATGGCACTCACACTTGCGTTTAAACCACTCACACTTGCGTTTACAGCAATCACACTTGTTTTCACGGCAAAAACACTTACGTTTACGGCAATTACATTCCTTGTGTTCACAGCAATCACAAATCTTTTGCTCATGACAACAACACTTCTCTTGTTCGCAACAACATTTGCACTCCGGAAACGGCGGAAACGGCGGACTCGGTGGACTCGGCGGACTCGGTGGACTCGGCGGACTCGGCGGACTCGGCGGACTCGGCGGACTCGGCGGACTCGGCGGACTCGGCGGACTCGGCGGTTTAATTAGCATAGGTCTATTATTCATTATATATCACCCATTTAAATTGAATTATTTAGGTCTTCTAACTAACAATACGTTCGATTTGGGCAGCTTGTTAGTGTATTTGACTATATTTACTTTTTTTATTTAGATGAAAAAATGTACACTTTTGATGAAAATGAAAGATTGCTATGCGAATGTTAGTAAATTAAGAAATACTAGTTAGGCAAAAAAAGACCGACAATTTTGTCGATTATGTCATTCAACTAAATCATGCGATTCTTCAATAAAGAAGGTTCGTTTTTCTTTTTCAAGCAAATGGAAGATTAGTTGAATAAGGAAGAATTGAAATTTATTTAACAAAATACTGAATTCCCCCAAATTACAAAGGTCGTTAAGTTGATATAATTATCTTAAAGGTGGAATAAATTAAAAAAAATCTAACCGTTATTCTAAGTTTGGTTCTAACATTCATAACTGCATTTATCCCCACACACGCAAACGTTAGTTGCATAACAGAAAGGACTGCAGTTCATTTTTGCAGTCCTTTTAATATGAAAAAATTTATACTTTTGGTACATATTGATCACTATGAAGCAGTCCACGATCGTCCTGCCTACCTTTCGGGACCAAATCGAGAAACTGGTATGTGATATTCATCATGTCAATGCCACGTGCGTAAGTGGAGTATGTATGAAATATATTTTCCTCATCATCTTTATAAAAAACACTCGCGCCTTCTCTGTCGGAACTCATTGGATTTTGCATAGTATAGTTATAATATGCTAATTTATTTTCTACTTCGTCTTCTATAAAAGATGCTTGAAAATCATAATTAAAATCCGTGTGTCCTGATGAATACCAGGGAAATGTCCAACCCATACGTTTTTTAAATGCCTCCAACTTTTCTAATGGTCCACGGGAAATACAAACAAAGCTGACATCTCGGTGATTTAAGTGAGGAACCATTCCGCTGTAGTGGTCGGCCCAAAAAGAACAATGTTTGCAGCCTTGATTCCAATTTGGACTGAACATGAAATGGTATACAATCAATTGACTTTTTCCATTAAATAGATCTGCTAATGATACCGTACCGTTCGGACCGTCAAATAGATAAGACTTGCTAACGGCTTCCCACGGCAAATCTCTTCTCTTCTGTGTAAGTTCATCCCTTAACTTGGTGAAATCTTTTTCTTTTTGTAAAAGTTCTTTCCTCGATTCAAGCCATTCTTTTCTTGGCAGAACTTTGTGATCCATAACAACACCTCGTCATATAGTTTTACTCATATGTTCTTTTTTGAGTGGAATTTAAAAGTCACATTTAGACTTAATTCAAATCTCTCACCTGTAAGGTCGAATATTAGTGTACCATATTGTATAAGTACATATTCCTCACCTTTATGATTATTGGATGTATGACGAAAAATGAAAAACTTAATAAATTAAAAGTTGAACAAAACAAGGGTCTATCTTCTATTGGAAAATTAGTGGCGTTGAGTTTTGGTTTCTTAGCTCTTCCAAAATATTCGGTATTATCATTTTCGTTAATCAAAAAAATTTTTGGTTAATAAATATAATCTTATTCAACTAATTCAGTGCAACAATTGAATTAGACATAAAATTACACCATCAACTTTGGAAAGCAATATCTTCCAAGTGCAAATACTGTTTCAAATTCTAAGTTTCTTGATTTAATAAAACAATATCAGCGTCGCACCCAGGTTTTAAGTTATCTTTTTGTGATAGTTTTAGCACTTGTGCAGGATTTGAAGTAATTACTTGTAATGCGATTTCTAATGGAATCCCTTCATTAATTACTGCATCTCTCATTCAATGTAGACGTTAGAGAAAAATATTGACCTTAATGACAACAAAAAAAGTAACCCTTCGTACCAACCGGAACGAAGGGTTACTTTTTGTTACAAAATACCTGTATTCTTAATCTCTTTTTATATTAATACACATCACGTTGATAACGCCCTTGCTTCTGCATATCTTTAAGATGTGCTTCAGCTGCCTCGCGATCCATCGCACCTTCTTTTTCAAGAATCGTAATAAGCGCTTCGTTGACGTCTTTAGCCATATATTCCTTATCGCCACAAACGTAGAAATAAGCTCCTTTTTCGATCCATTCAAACATTTCTTTGCTATTTTCAAGCATTTTATGCTGTACATAAACTTTTTGATCTGTATCACGAGAGAATGCAGTATCAATTTTTGTTAATACCCCATCTTGTTGATATTTTTCTAACTCGCTTTTATAAAGGAAATCTGACGCTTCATGCTGATCTCCAAAAAATAACCATGAACGGCCAGCGACTTTATTGACTGCTCGTTCCTGGATAAACGAACGGAATGGTGCAATACCCGTACCAGGTCCAACCATAATAATATCTACGTCTTGAGACTCTGGCAGATAGAAGTGTTTATTTGCTTGAACATAGACTGGAAGAGTATCTCCTTCTTTAATACGTTCTGAACATAAAACAGAACAAACACCTTTTCGATCGCGTCCATGCGCAGTGTAGCGTACAGCACCGATTGTTAGATGAACTTCATCTGGATTTGCAGCAATACTACTTGCGATTGAATATAGACGAGGAGTCATTTTTCTTAATAATGAAACGATCTCTTGAGCAGAAGCACTCCATGGACCAAAATCACGTAACATATCAAGTAAATCTCGCCCATAGCAATATTCCTTAAGTTGAGTTGCATTTTCAACCAACACAAGGTTTTTTAGCTCTTCGTTTTCTGTAAATGCAGCTGCCTGTTGTAATATCTTCTTCGTTATTAGTGTAATTTCAAAGTAGGATGTAAGCGCTTCTTTTAAAGATAGTGTTTCACCCTGCTTACCAACAGTAACAACTGCTTCTTCATCCCATTTCATTTCATTTATAAGAGCAGCAACTAGCTCTGGATCATTTGAAGGAACCACGCCAAGTGCAGCACCTGGGACATAAGTAAATCCTGATCCTTTCAATGATAATTCAATATGCCTTGTTTCCTTGTTTGAGTCTGTTCCATTTAAATTAATATTTTTAAGAACCTTCGCTTGAAATGGATTGGTCCTTGAATATGGGAGCTGCTCATTTGTAGTATCATTTAAAGTAGATTTCATTACTCGTAACCTCCAAGAATTGTTATATAACTAAGATAACATAGAAGTGGGAAATAATGTATTAACATCTACGACTTTTTTACCTTTTTCGCGCTTTTCTTTAGCCAACCCCCGAAATTTTAAGGATTCTCCTCTTTTCCTCTGCTTATATAGGGAATTTTTAGATAATATACTGAAAACTGTAGAGGAGAAATAAAATATTAGTAGTATCTAATCTATAACCTATTATAAAAATAGCAGTTACTAATCATTGGGAGGAAAAAACTCATGAAGAGTTTTACGAAGCAAGAAAATAGTTGGATTTTCTATGATTGGGCCAATTCAGCTTATTCTATTATTATTAGCACTGCCGTATTCCCTCTTTTTTATAAAGCTTCCGCTTCAAAAGCTGGAATAAGTGCTTCTGATTCTACTGCTTATTTAGGTTATACGATTGCTATTTCTACATTCATCTTAGCTATGTTAGGTCCAATTCTTGGAACAATCGCCGACTATAAAGGATTTAAAAAGAAGCTCTTTACTTTCTTTTTTACTCTCGGTGTTTCTTTTACTGCAGTACTTACTTTTATTCCTAATGATAACTGGCTTTTACTATTGATATGTTATACGATTACAGCTATTGGCTTTGCTGGCGCTAATGTATTTTATGACGCTTTTTTAGTAGATGTAACTTCAGAAGTTCGTATGAATAAGGTATCCGCTCGAGGCTTTGGTTTAGGATATATAGGTAGTACAATTCCATTTATCATTAGTATTGCTATAATTGTATTAGCTCAGAAAGAGATCCTTTCAATTTCAACAACTTTAGCAAGTCAAATTGCCTTTCTCATTACTGCAGTCTGGTGGGGCATTTTTGCAATTCCTTTGTTACGAAACGTTCGTCAAAATTATTTTATTGAACCTGAACAAAATCCTGTATTTAATAGCTTTAAGAGGCTAGGAAAAACATTTAAAAATATCCGACAATATCGTGCCTTATTTATATTTTTAATAGCATATTTCTTTTATATCGATGGCGTTGGAACGATTATTACCATGTCGACAGCATATGGAACTGACCTTGGAATCAGTTCAACAAATCTATTAATTATTTTGTTTGTCACACAGGTTGTTGCTGCTCCATTTGCAATTATTTATGGAAAGCTTGCAGATAAGTTTTCCGGTAAAATGATGCTTTATGTTGGAATCATTATTTATATGTTTGTTTGTATATATGCTTACTTTTTAAATTCTACTTTAGACTTTTGGATTTTAGCCATGCTTGTTGCCACGTCTCAAGGTGGAATTCAAGCTTTAAGTCGTTCATATTACGCAAAACTTGTACCTAAAGAAAAATCAAATGAGTTTTTTGGCTTCTATAATATTTTCGGTAAATTCGCATCGATTATGGGACCATTAATAGTCGGCCTGACAGCTCAAATCACAGGACGTTCTAATATGGGGGTATTTAGTCTAATTATTCTATTTGTAATTGGTATTTTCTTTTTAACTCGTGTTTCTGAACCCCAAAATACAGAAGTAGCTAAAACTACAAATTACTAAAAAGAGATAGGAGGATGTCCTAAAAAGGGCACCCTCTTTATTTTTAACTCTTTGAAGTTTCAAAGGAAAATAGTAATAGTTTTCTCATTTTCGTATTCAATAAAACGATTCAAAATTCAAGAAAAAAATCCACGTTAGCGAAGCTTTCTTCCTTATTAAACTAAAACACTGGGCTAGTTGAACATGCTGTTAAATAAAGATTAAAAAAGAGAGTGTTTGTATGACACTCTCTTCTTTCAATCTATCTTCGATGTTCAACTAAGTCAATGGCACCTAATACAATATGGGCTAAACCAAAACCAAAAACTGTATTGGCGATCATTTTATTCGTTCCTCTTTTTTGTTTTAATGCATAACCAGTAGCAGTTACAGCAGAACCTAAAACTGTTGGGATTAAACCTTCACGAATATTCATATAAGTTTACCTCCACATCGAAGTTTATGATGTAATTTACACCATAATTTTAGTATCGGCTATAATAATTCTATGTATGTAAGTATTCAAAAAGCAACATGAATCTAAGTCCAACTAGGTAATCTTATGAAATTGAAGTCACTAATGAAGAATCTTAAAAAGTTTTAATTTTGAGAAGAAATAAACCTATCTTACCACAAGGATTAAGATAGGTTTAATTTACAGTATGAACCTAATTCATTACTGGCTCTTATAGAATAATTTTTATATGTTTCAAACATGATTTTATTGTCAAGGTAGGTATATTTTCTAAACACTATTCCATTTTTAATAAATTACTTTATTTTATTTGCTTCATAAAGATTTATTTGAATAGGCGCTGTAAGGTAATCTTTGGCTTTTTCAGCAAACGCTGTAAAATGAGCACTTGTATTATGTGTGGCTACAGCATTTAAATCTTGCCAAGTTTCGACCATGATGTATTCATTTACCCTATCCGTTTGTTTTGTCAAATCGTATGAAATATTACCTTCTTCTGCTCTTGATAATTCTAAAAGCGAAGTCATTTCCTCTAAAAACATCGTTTCTTTTGCTGAATCAATTGTCATTTTCGCATGAATAATAATCATTATATTTACCTTCTTTTCATTATTTTTTTTATATTATTTTTTATTTTTTATTTCCACTCTGCTACACGTTCAACTGGTAAACGTACAGATTGATATCCTGCATCCACAGCTTTACCTATTGAAATCAACATAACAGGAACATATCTGTCTTTATCCATACCGAATGCTTCTGCAATTTTGTCTTTTTCGAAGCCACCAATTGGACAAGTGTCATAACCATAAGCACGAGCCGTTAGCATAAATTGCATTGCTACCAATCCACCATCAATTAAAACAGTATCTTTCATTTGCTCTGCAGTACTGTTTGCAAAGAAACCACTAAGTGTTTCTAGTTGCTTCTCTTTAACATCTTTTGGCATATAACCTAATTCAACTGCACGACCATATATTTCTTCAGCATAGTCAAAATTATTTAAATCCCCAAAAAGTGCAATCATCGCAGAAGAAGTTTCAACTTGTGATTGATTGAATCGGGCTAATGGAGCTAATGTAGCTTTTGCTTCATCACTTTCAATTACTAAGAATCTCCACGGTTGCATGTTTACAGAAGAAGGAGCTAAAGTTGCCGTTTCTATTATTTCATGCATTTCCTTCACTGGGATTTTAACATTTGAATCATATTTGCGGATCGAGCGTCTTCCTTTTAGAATTTCATTAAAATTATTAGTTAATGTTGTCGTAGTCATTGTTGTATTCTCCTCTTTACTAATATTTAAGTATTATTTAGATTATCGCGATTTGAATTAATTTGGTTCATATTTATTTGTATACGGTTTAAATATTCAAGTGTTAAGTCAATTTCTTCTTCTGAAAATCCAATAAGCATGTTCTCTACAAACTCTACTTTTTCCTTCCATAAACTAGACATTTGATCTTGTCCCATTTGTGTTAATCTAACTAAGGTTATTCTGTTATCAGTCTCACACTTTCTTCTAGTGATCTTTCCATTTAACTCAAGTTGTTTTAAATGTCTAGTTATTGCAGCACTATCAATCTTTAAATTTTTTTGAAGCTGAGATTGACTAATTTCACCGTACTCAAACAATTGATTCAAAATTTCTAATCGTGACTGACTAATACCCATACATTTTTCAAATGTTGTTTCAATTTGAACTTTTAATTCTTTTAATAGTGATAGTACTTTTGTTTCTTTTGTATTAGGCACGCGCTACCTCCAAAAAGATTTGATGAAATTTTATTAATGGTTACTAATTTTTGACCTATCAATAATTGATGGGTCAACTATTGATATGTCAATTAATATACACCTTAGTCCTACATGAATCAAGTACAAAATTAAAATTTAATGTTTTTAAAAATTTCAGATGATTCAATTACATTTCTTTTTTGGAATTAGACACTTTGCATCTGTCCTTTAGCAGAGGTTTCATGTCAAAAAATGATGGGACTTTTTTACTTAAAAAGGATAATTAATGTATATATTTTCCAAAAATGGAAGATTTCATCTAGTTACTGACAATTTTGTTCAATATATTAAAAATATGACTACAGTTATGCAATAATGTTGAAAATTGCGTTTAGCGATTGAACATGTAATCTGGAATTTTTCATGTAATAAGTAAGCTATAGTTGTTTAAGTCTTTAAAAACTTTCATAATCATATAAACATAAATTTACTAACTATGGAAAACATAAAACCTAGTAAATATTAAATATTTAATTACAGGAAGAAAGGTGATGAAATGGAACTTTACAACGATAATCCGACTTATCAACCTGGTGATATTGTCTATGTTTTTTACCGAAACCCCCATACACAGAATGTGGCAAATATTCAAGCTGCAGCAGTTGTAAACAATCCAGAAAACTCCAATGAATTAGCCTTATTTTTATATGAAACTTATTACCCTCTCTCAAATGAGATGGCAGTTTATTCTACTGAAGAAGAGGCTAACCAAGCATATAATTACTATTTTGGAGAAGCTACAGAGGAGAAATTTGAATGAATAAACCTTTTACACCAAAGCTAGTATATTTCGAACCAAGTGCGTTAGATTATCCATTAGGAAGAGAACTACAGACAAAGTTTGAAAAGATGGGGGTCGAAATTCGCCATACCACTTCTCATAACCAAGTAAGAAATCTCCCAGGCGACAACGATCTTCAAAGATACAGGGTAGCCAAGTCAACACTTGTTGTCGGGGTTAGAAAAACACTTAAATTTGATACTTCAAAACCATCAGCAGAATATGCCATTCCTTTTGCAACAGGCTGCATGGGACATTGTCATTATTGCTATTTACAAACTACTATGGGGAGCAAGCCGTATATTCGTACATATGTAAACGTGGATGAAATTTTGGAAACTGCTGACAAATACATGATGGAGCGTGCCCCTTCAATGACAAGGTTTGAAGCATCTTGTACATCCGATATTGTTGGGATTGATCATTTGACACATACATTAAAAAGGGCGATAGAACATTTTGGTGAATCTGAGTATGGAAAATTGAGATTTGTTACGAAATTTCATCATGTGGATCACTTACTCGATGCAAAACATAATGGGAAAACTCGATTTCGATTTAGTGTTAACGCTGATTATGTGATCAAGAACTTTGAACCAGGAACTTCACCATTGGAAAAAAGAATTGAGGCAGCAGGAAAAGTAGCAAGAGCTGGTTATCCGCTTGGTTTTATAGTAGCACCAATTTATCTGCACGAAGGATGGGAGGAAGGATATCTTCATATGTTTGAAAGGTTGGAAGCGGAACTTCCTCAGGAGGCCAAAAAAGATTTAACTTTTGAGTTTATTCAACATCGTTTTACAAAGCCAGCAAAAAAAGTTATTGAAAAAAACTACCCTATGACAAAATTAGAATTAGATGAAGAAAAAAGACGGTACAAGTGGGGTAAATATGGCATTGGAAAATACATCTATCAAAAAGAAGAAGAAGAAGAATTAAAATCTAAACTTTATAGCTATTTGGAAAAATTTTTCCCGAATGCAAAATTGGAATATTTTACATGAAAGTTATATTTTTCACTTTAGCTTTGAATATTTGAGGATTATGACATTCTTTTTGATTCAGTATGTTTAAGGTGCTATCTTATTAAGCACTGTTTTAATTAAAAAAACATTAAATTAAAAACGCAAGAATGCTGTTAAATCAACATTCTTACGTTTTGTTTTTTTATATAAATTAATTATTTGATAAATTGGTTATTTATTTAAATAATACAGAGTAAATGATAAATAGGTTGCAAATATAGTCCATATAGCATAAGGAATTAATAATACAGCGGCTAATATCGAATAGGGTATCGTTAAAATGACTAATAAAACCGCTGTAACTGCTACAATTAAACAATCTAATGCTGCTAAATCAAGTCTCTTTATTTTAAATTGAAAATAACTAAATAGCTGGTTACTTATATAATTTATGATCCAGATAATCAAATAAGTAAATGATGTATTTTTTAGACCAACTTTGTATTCTACTATAGCGAGTGAAAGTGCAATTAATACATAGAGCACTCCCCATACGATTCCAAATAATTTACTAGGTGGAGTCCATACAGGTTTTTTCAACTTGCTATACCATTTAATATCTATTAGAAATAAGATCCCAGACAATGAAAATAACATTAACGCGAAAATAAACGTAAGAATTGAACTCACATTCGTACCTCCCTATACTTGTACTATACCAATTTATATGTTTAATTTTATTTTTTAGTATGAAAAAAAGAGTACTTTATTAAATACTCTTTTTTAGGCACTACAATATTATTTTCAATTTATACGTTCATTATTTCTTATCGTATGACTACATTTATAGGTTTAATATCTAACGAAACATTTACCACACTATAATCATCTTTTTGACCATCCTTGTAAGTCCAGTAGCCATTCGTTTCAGCTGTTTTTCTAAATGTTAGTTCAAATCCTTTAGCATCATTAAAACTATAGCTATGTACTTCTTTTGTTTGAACATTATCAACTAAATTATATGCTAAGAAATTTTTTAACAACCCATGCGGAGAAAAAACTCCTGTATAAGGGGCTACTTTTGAATCATAATATTCAAATCCTTTTGTTGATGACTTTAAGTTACTTACGCTTACCTCATTCGTTAATAAATTAACATGATCTCCAGGTGAAATAACTGAAACAATCACATTTTTATACTTATTTGGCATATTTTTACTTATTTTGACTTTCGATAAATCAATCAAAGTTAATCCTCCACGACCAACTACATCGACTTGATGTTTTTTGTTATTAACAATCATAGCCGTGTCTTCATCAACCCCAAATGCCAATTGATTTTTCTTTCCTTTTTCATTTGCTGTAACAATTAAACGTCCTAACCTAGCTTTCTTATCAAAATGCTGATCGACAATTCCATCTTGAAAGAAATTCAATCCTTTTTCTAGGTAAACTGGTCCACCTTCCTGTTGTTCCATATCATTATATGACTTTATAAATCCATATCTTAAAGCCCCATAACTGTCACCGCCAGCGATCATCGTATTGCTCATAATAGCTGCACCTGCACTTGTTCCACCTATAACAGCACCATTTTTATAAATCTTCCAGATGGCATCTAAAACTTTTGAATTTGAACCATTTTCATTTAATAATGATGAAGTAATTAATGTCTGGTCCCCACCAACAAACCAAATACAATTTAATTTACTAATTTTTTTAACTAACTGGACATCGTTCATATTGTTAATCCATTGCTTCTCGTCTTCTGGAGTACCTTTAAAATCATGACTAGATATTGGTAGAATCTCAATAGAATCTTTTTTAACTCCGTAATTAATTAAATCTTTTGTAAAATCATTCGAAGAAGTCAGTTTAGTACTCGCCGCAGGGATGATTCCTACTTTTGCATTTTCAGGTCCTCCTGCAAGTTCAATCAATTTATTATAAACTGCACTATTACTGCTTCCCAACGCTCCACCGACAATGACTAAATTCCCTTTTATAGGTTCTTCTCTAGTATAATTGGATACAGTAAAATCTGACTTCTTATAGTCAATTGCCGAATCTTGTTCGTTAAATACTAATTTTTTAGGATGAATATCCATCGTTACATTTTGAATCGAATAATCATCTTTTTGTCCATCAGTATAATTCCAGTAACCATTTGTATCCTTTGATTTTCGGAAAACGATTTCGTACCCTCTGCCTTCTTTATCATATAAATATGATTTTACTTCCTGTGACGATTCGTTATCAACAAGCGAGTAGGCTAAATAATCTTTTAACTTTCCATAAGGTGTTAAAAGCCCTGTATTTGGTAATGTTTTAAAAGAGTAATACTCATATCCTTTTGTTTCGTATTTATTTTTTGAAAAATCAATCGTATTAGTATCAAAATGGATCTTGTCACCTTGAGCTAAGTAGTTAATTTTAATATTTTCTAAATTTCCATTTCTTTTTGCTTCATTTACATCAATAACAGATACACCACTGCGACCTATTACTTCTATGGTTTTTTCTTTGTTGCTAACAACCATTGCAGTGTCTTCGTCAATTCCATAAGCAAGATTCCCATTATTTTCATACTGGATTGCTGTAATTGCTAATCTAGCATAACGAGCTTTTTCATCCATATGCTGATCAACTATACCATTTTGAAAGAAACCTAGTCCTTTTTCAACTGACAGAGGTTCATACTCTTTACCTACCCCTTGGTTTTGATTTTTTTCATAATATCCTTTTAATGCACCAAGGCTATCTCCACCTGTAATCATCGTGTTGCTCATTATTGCAGCTCCAGCGCTTGTCCCACCAATAACTGCACCATTTCGATAGATATCCCAAATTTCTTGTAAGACTATTGAATCTTTACCTTCCCTACGTAGTGTATCAACAATACGTTGTTGGTCTCCACCTACGAACCAAATAGCAGTCAGCCCTCTTATTTGCTTTGCAATTTCTAAACTATTAGCATGATTCTTCCAATTAGACTCATTTTCATCTGTATCAGAAAAATCATGATTTGATAAAGGTAAAATCTCTACTGATTCTGGACTTACACCATAATTTATTAAATCATGTTTAAAATCTAAAGAAGATTTTAATTTACCGCTAGCAGCAGGAATAATGCCAATTTTCGCCTTTTTAGATCCGGCTAATTCAATAAATCTTTCATACACTCCTTTATTCGAAGAACCTAACCCACCGCCAACAATGACAAGGTTTCCTTGAATATCTTCTTGTGAACTTTGAGCCCTTACATACGATAACCCTGAAACTGAAAACGTTAAAATAAAGCTAATTAAAAATGCAAAAAATTTTTTTCTCATTTCGTAACCCCTTTACTTATTTTTTAGCTTACTTCTGAATATAAGCAAGTTTTATACCAAAAATAAGTAGATTGACTAGTCAAGGTTTTAATACGAGTTATTCCATTTAATAACTATTTTTGGGTGAATAAAAACAACCAAATTTAACCAAATTATAACTATTAAGAAAACTCAAAGGAGTTTATTTTTTATGTTAGCTTTTAGAAAATACAAGTAGTCAATTCCAATAGTAGTAATCTTCGTACCTGCTCTTCCTCTTCCTTTTGTTATGAAGCCCTTATTCCCCATAATTTCTAATCGAAGTCTAATTTGCTGTGGAGATAAGTATCTACCTTTTTCCTCACTCGAGCTAGAAATAAGGTCTCTACTTGCTGCTTTACCTAAATCATTACATTTCTTTATTGTTTCAAGAATTGTAACAGATTCTTCAATTTCAAGAACACTTGTAGGAAGTTCAAATTGATTTTGATTTGGATCTGTTTTTTGGTGCTCACTGTTCTCTGTATAGTTATAATGAGGAAAGTCATTTTGAGATATCGTATTCCCCTCACAAACAGTAAGCATATAATCAATAACTGATTTCAATTCCCTTATATTACCTAACCAATTTAAACCCATTAATTCATTTAATGCTTCTTCCTTAATCGAAACCCCTTTTCCACTTTTAGAGATAAAGTGTTGAACAAGCAAGGGTATGTCTGTTCTTCTTAAGCGTAAAGGTGGGATAATGAGATTTAAGACATTTAATCTGTAATACAAATCTGAACGGAATGAGCCGTCTGAGATTTTATGATGGATATCTTTGTTAGTTGCTGCAATTATGCGAACATTAATAGGAATTATTTTTCTGCCACCTATTCTACGAATTTCTTGTTCTTGGAGAACACGAAGTAAATGTGATTGAACATTTAAACTGATGTCACCTATTTCATCTAAGAAAATCGTTCCTCCATCAGCAATTTCAAAAAGACCTTGTTTCCCACCTTTTTTTGCCCCAGTAAACGTACCATCTTCATAACCAAATAGTTCACTTTCTAGTAAACTTTCAGTAAAAGCACTACAATTTATGGCTAAAAAAGGGCCGTTTTTTCTGTTTGATTGTTTATGGATTGCGTGTGCAAAAAGCTCTTTACCTGTACCCGTTTCACCTTGAATTAAAATAGGATGCTCTGCTTTTGCAAGTTTTGTTGCTATACGTTTACATTCTAAAATTGTGTCACTCTCTCCAATAATATCCGCAAAGTCATACCTTGCATAAAAGCCCTGCTTTCTAAACTCTCTCTGCGCTGTTTTTTCTATTTCAAATGCTTGATTAACACTCTTAAAAGTAGCAACAACCCGATCATCTTCATGACTATACGTCCGATAGATTACAATATCTATATTGTCAATTGAAAAAAATTTAGATTCATCTTTACCGTTTAAAATAAAGTCTCTTATATTTTGTTCCTTAATAATCTCGTCTATATACTTACCTTCATAGTTACTTTTAGTTAATTTAAACAACTTAATAATCCGATCATTTAGCACCGTTATTCTTTTATATCCATCAATGGCTAAAATTCCATCATCAACCGTATTTACAACACTTTGGATATGTCTATTTACTTTCTTTACACTTTGTTCTGCATTGAAAAGTTCTCTATGTAATTCAATAATATTGCGTAAATACTTCTCTGAAATTAATGTTGCTATATTATCGTTAAAATGAAAATATTCTACAATGTGTAAAATTGTAGAGATATCAAAAAGTCTTACACCGATATCCAATACATGTTTTATATATGATGGACTTAAATGAGTTTCACCTGGTGAAACCGAAAGATTAATATCTGGATAATATAGTTGATCACTTTTAAATGGAACATACTCCAAATGATTAATCCCCAATTGGTACAAGGACTGTATAAGTTCGACTGTTGAATGAAAATCATCATTAACTACAAGAACTTTTGTCCCCTCCTCAATTCTCAATAATTTGTCTACATTTTCATGATTAAGAGTTCTTTTCCCAACAATGATTTGTTTAGCACTTAATTGTGCAAATTTTTCAGTGTCAACTTTTACTGCCTCTGACGAAAACAGTATAATTTCATCCTTAAACGCTTTATGTTCTCCCTCGTCGATTGCATAAGAGTTAATCGTTATGTATTCTTCTAGCAATTGAGTTAGTTGATTAGACAAAGCTTGTCTTGTTTTTGAACTGCCTGTTATTAATGTTAGCGAATTTTTCATCTTTCATTTTTCTCCATATTTGATAAAATTGGTTTTATTATAACACTAAATAAACCAAAAAGAACCATTTAAACTAAAGAATCTATCAAATTTTCTTAAAAATAAGACATTTCAAGTTGGCACGCTACTTGCTTGTAGAATGTTATAGCCATTTTAATAGATTTTGAGAATTTAAATTTGGGAGGGAAAACTTGGAAGCGTTTTATTTATCAATTTCTATTATAATCTATTAGCTACTCAACCACTAAAAGGAGTTGGACCTATGTCACAAATTCACGCAAATAAAATGACACCTGAGACAAAAATTAAGAAAGAGCGTAAAATTAATGTTTTTGCATTGCTTTTAGTAATTTTATTAATCGCGACAGCTCTTACTTACGTATTACCTACTGGGGAATATGCCCATATCGACGTTAACGGACATTCATCAGTCGATCCGAATTCTTTTAAATCAATCGCTGCTACACCAGTTGGGCTTTTCGATATGGTAAAAGCCATTCATTCGGGTATGGTAGAAGCAGGTAATATCATTTTCTTCGTTTTAATAATTGGAGGATTTTTTGGTGTTTTAAGTGCTACTGGCACAATTGAAGTGTTAATCTCAACGATGGCTAGAAAACTTGCTACTCGAGAAAAGTTATTAATTCCTATTATGATGTTGTTCTTTGCAGTTGGTGGTTCATTAATGGGGATGGCTGAAGAAACTTTAGCTTATATTCCACTTCTGGTTCCGTTAGCACTTGCTTTAGGCTTTGACACTATGACTGGTACTGCAATCGTATTAGTTGGAGCGTCAGCAGGTTTTACAACAGCGATTATGAATCCGTTTACAGTTGGTATAGCTCAAGGAATCGCAGAACTTCCTACATTTTCTGGTATGGGCTTTAGACTTGTCCTATTTGTAATCGTTTATTTAGTATCAGTTATTTTTATTTATCGTTACGCTATGAAAGTAAAGAAAAATCCAAACATAGGATTCTATGGTAAGTATTCAATTGAACAAACTAACGATCTAGTAACTTCTAAAGCTAAATTATCTTCTAGACATAAATGGATTTTAACTGCTTTTCTTATAAATTATATTATTTTAGCTTTTGGAGTTATTAAATATCAATGGTATATTACTGAAATTGCTTCTTTATTTATCATCTTAACGATTGCAATTGGAATAATTGGTAGATTATCAATCGATGACGTAGTTAAATCATTTACACAAGGATCTGCTTCTTTAATTAGCGGTGCTCTTATTATAGGTGTTTCCCGTGCAATTCTAGTTGTTTTAAATCAAGGTCATATTGTTGATCCAATGCTTCACGGAGTATCTGAAGTCATTAAACATATCCCTGCTTCTTTAAGTGTAATTGGAATGTATAATTTCCAAGCGGCAATTCACTTTATTTTAGCTTCAGGTAGCGGTCATGCCATGTTAACAATGCCAATTATGGCTCCGCTTGCTGATTTACTAGGAATTACCCGACAAACTGCTGTTCTATCATTCTCTTTTGCTGATGGAATCGGTAATATTATTTTCCCAACAGCAGGAACTTTAATGGCAGGATTAGCAATTGCAGGTATACCTTGGACAAAATGGGCGAAATGGATTTTCCCATTAATATTAGTACAATATGTAATTGGTTTAGTTGCAGTTGTAATCGCTCACTTAATGAACTACGGTCCTTTTTAATGAATTAACAAAGGATTTAGGAGGAGAAAAAAGTTGTTAACTTTAATAAAAAACGGTCAAGTATACACACCACACTCTATTGGCAGAAAAGATCTACTTATAGCAGGAGGAAAAATTGAAATGATAGCCGATCATATCACCATTCCACCTGACTTTCCTTCTTGCGATGTCATAGATGCCTCCAACTCTTTAGTTGTACCAGGTTTTATTGATTCACATGTACATATCATTGGAGGTGGTGGTGAAGGCGGATATAAAACACGCACTCCAGAACTCATGCTTACTAATGTTACTTCTGCTGGTGTTACGACAGTAGTTGGTGTATTAGGTACAGACGGTACAACAAGAACAATGGAGAATTTGCTTGCAAAAGCACGTGGTTTAGAAGAAGAAGGGATTACTTGTTATATTCACACTGGTTCTTATCAAATCCCTGTAAAGACACTAACAGAATCAATTCAAAGTGATATTATTCTAATTGATAAGATTATTGGTGTTGGTGAAATTGCTATTGCAGACCATCGTTCCTCAGAACCAACTATTGAAGAACTTGCAAAAATCGCATCTGCTGCACGTAATGGAGGAATTTTATCTGGAAAGGCTGGCATCTTAGAAATTCATGTCGGTGATGGCAAAGATAAACTCTCACTTCTACATCAACTAGTTGAACAGACAAATATTCCAATTCGTCAGTTTCACCCGACTCATATTAATCGGAATGAAGAATTGTTTAAAGCCGGTATTGATTATGCACTTAAAGGTGGATTTGTAGATTTTACTACAAGCACAATTCCTCAGTTTTTAGAAGAAGGCGAAGTAAAGTGTAGCAAGGGATTACGAGTTATGCTTGAAGAAGGAGTTCAGATTGAGAACATAACTTTTTCATCTGATGGTCAGGCAAGTCTTCCCTTTTTTGATACGAATGGAGACTATTTAGGACTTCAAATAGGAAAAATTACATCTTTATATCAAGAAGTAAGAGATGGAGTAATTGATGAAGGAATTCCATTAGAAGTAGCATTACAAGTCATTACTTCAAACCCTGCACACGTGCTAAAACTATCACACAAAGGTAACTTAAAACCTGGCAACGATGCTGATATTGTCATGTTAAATCAAGATACTTTGGAAATTGAAACAGTATTTGCACTTGGGAAAAAAATGGTTGAAGAAGGTATTCCGATTGTAAAAGGCACTTTTGAATAACAAATTTCAGGAGGTATTAATAATGAAGATGAACAAGTTTAAGATTTCAATCGCATTGTCATTCGTTTTAGTATTTTCGTTAGTTTTTGGAACTTCTTTCTTACGAGCTGAAAAAAGTGTTGAAGCTGCAGCTGCACCTAAAATATTTTTAATGGGTGGTGCAATTGATGATAGTAATGTCGAAATTTACAATGCGCTAAAAGCCGCTACTGGCAAAAGCAATCCAGTAGTTGCAATTGTATGTAGTGCAGCTGCTGACTACGCAACTGCATTAGACGCATACACCAATGATATTACAGGTCACTTATCATATAAAAATTTGTTTACTAGTTATGGTTTTAAACCTGTATTTATCCCTGTGGCAGTTGATAATTATACAACAGAAGCTTATAAGCAAAGTAATATTGATCTAATTAACTCAGCAGACGTTATATTCTTTAACGGTGGGGATCAGTCCCGTCATGTAAGAAGTTTACTAAAAGACGATGGAACGCCTACCCCACTTTTTGCAGCAATCCAACAAAGAGCTGTAGCTGGAGCTATTATTTCTGGTACAAGTGCTGGGACTGCTGTCCAAAGTCCGAAAACTTACGGTGAAGGTGTAAGTTACGGATACTTATATTACAATCGTTTATTGTCTAAGAAAATCAGTGACATCTCACTAGCTGATTCTCAATATCCAGATAATGGTGGATATACAACAGGTTTCGGTTTTGTAAATGCTGCAATTGATACACATTTCGATGCAAGAGGTCGCATAGGTCGTATTCTTTTAGCTGAAAGAGACTTAGGTCAAAAAGTAGGCTTTGGAATTGACGAAAACACAGCACTTTATTTGAACGGTACTACTGGAAAAGTTTATGGTGAACACGGTGTTTTCATAGTAGACTCAACAAATGCAACTTACGGAACAGCTTCATCGTTTACGGCAAATAATGTAAAAGTAAGTTATTTAACATCTGGTGATACTTATAATACGAGCACGAAATCAATCACATCATCTAAATCATTAATTACAACACCATACTATTCGACGATTCGAGATTCTTCGGATATCTTTGCAGCGTATGAAACAACTACGACAATTACAAGATTGGTCGATACAAATGTTTCTTATTTATATGGTGATAGTTACGAATCAGGCCCTAAATTTACATTAAAGTTTATTAAAGACGCAAACACAAAAGGATACTATAGCAATAGTAAATATACAGTTAGTAATGTTGTACTGAATGTAAGTTACTAACTTTAAAGTAACAAAAAGAAGATTTACGCAACGTAAATCTTCTTTTTTAATCATCTAAGCATTTCCAACTGAAATGAATTAATTGTTCGGACTTCTCTTCAATTAAGGAAAAAACTTATTTTCGATCTGCATCTCTATACAGGTTATACTATTCGAATGGTCAAATCAGGAAGGTTATTGCAAATAGATTGATAAAGTACAATCATGAAATTACATTTGGAGTAAATTTAGAAAAGTAATCAAACTGTAATCCTCCGTTTAGTTATGTGGAAACGAAAGATATTGCAATTAATAATGATCTAATCATTCTTGCTGCTCCAGGTAATGCTGTAGAAAGTGCCGTTAAAAACATCATAGAAATAGATGGAAAAATAGTAATTGATTTAACTAACCCCATTGGTGAAGGTTTAAAGTTAACAAGAGGTACTACTACTTCAAATGCCGAAGAAATACAAAAAATAATACCAACAGCAAAAGTCGTTAGAACATTAAATACAGTTGGACTAGAAAAAATGATTGACCCAACGGTAAATGGAGAAAAGATAACGATGCTTATTGCAGGGGATCACGAAGATGCTAATTTAAAAGTGTCACAACTCATTGAAGAAATTGGTTTTGATCCATTAATAGTTGGTAAACTTTATTTCTCAAGATATTTAGAGCCTTTTGCTATGATTTGGATTGAAGTGGTTAGAGTACAGGGGATGAATCCAAATACTGGAATAAAATGGATGCGTTAAGTTAAATTAGCATTTTGTATGAAACAATGAGTCGTTTTTATTAAAAACGACTCATTTTACTATGTAAAAACGTAATAGGATGGAACTTGGAATCACTTCTTAAGAGTTATAACACTTTTTTATTTAACTTCACAAAAAAAGTTATCCAATCATCTTTAAGTTCGACCCAAATACTTCCTTTATGTAGTTCAACTATTCGTTTAGATATAGCAAGTCCTAATCCAGCACTACCTTCACTCTTTCTTGATGAATCTTCACGATAAAATTTTTCAAAAAACCGTTCAAGACTTCCTGGGTTTACATTTATTCCGTGATTCGATATCGAAAGTAATACTTCATTAGATCTTTGAGTTAGATTTACTTTTATAGTTGAAGGTTTAACACTATATTTCATTGCATTCATAAATAGGTTATCAAAAACTCTAACCATTTTTTCGACATCAATATTAATTTCTATATCTTCCGCAATCGACTCCTTTTTAATCTTTAATCCTTCTTTTTGAAAAATAGGTATATTCTCACCTATTATTTGTTCAATCAACTGACTAAAATCAACCTTTTGTTTTGATAGGATAATATCTGGACTAGATAACCTCGTAAATTCAAAAAGTTCATTGATTAAATTCTTTAAATCATTCGATTTTGTATAGATTGTATTTAAGTATTCGACTAATTCATTTTCATTCTTGTATTCTCTATTCTTCAACAAATTACTATACCCTAATATTGAGGTTAGTGGTGTTCTTAGATCATGCGAAACACTAGTTATCAATTCATTTTTGATATTTTCAATTTGACGTTCATTTTTAAATTTCCGCTCTAACTCCTTCGACATTGTATTAATATTCATACTCAACTGAGTCAATTCGTCTCGCCCTTTTACCTCAATCACAGCTCCAAGTTTACCTTGCGAAATTATTTGAACAGTACTTGAAATTTCTTTTAAATAAAGAATCTTTTTTCTAATTAGTAACAGAAAACTAACAATGAAACTTAATATGATAATTACAAAAGTTGGAATAATAATGAGATTATATTGTAATGGACTTACCTTATTTTGATGAGAAACAAAATAAGGTCCTATAAAAATTTGTGAAATAAAAATCGTAACAATTAAAGAAACACCGAAACTAATTGTGATTGCTACTAATAACTGAATACTAATTCTTTGCCAGTTATGAATTAAATTCTTCATACTTTGTATCCAATTCCCCAAACTGTTTTAATATAAATAGGATGTTTAGGATCATCTTCAATTTTTTCTCTAATATTTGTTATATGGACCATTACGGTATTATCTGATTTTAAAAAGTCTTCTTTCCAAATTGCTTCATAAATCTTACTAACACTTAGTACGATTCCTTTATTTCGGACTAGTAATTCTAATATATCAAACTCTTTTGGTGTTAGTCTTTTTTCGTTCTTTCGTATCCAAACTTGCCTTGTCTCTGTATTTACTTGCAAGTCACCAAATACTAATACTACTTCATCATTCTTTTGTATATTGTTATATTTTTTATATCTTCTTAGCTGAGATTTTACTCTAGCGATCAACTCAAGTGGATTAAATGGTTTAGTTAAATAATCATCTGCACCTGAGCTTAATCCTTGTATTTTGTCTAGATCTTCAGATTTTGCCGAAAGCATAATGATCGGTAGTGTCCTTTCCTCTCGAATCATTATGCAGGCTTCTATTCCATTTATTTTTGGGAGCATAATATCTAATATAATTAAATCAAAATCTTCATCTTTTAAAAGTTCAAGAGCTTCCTCTGCATCTTCTGCTAAAGTAGTCGAAAACCCTTCATTTTCAAGATAAATTGAAATTAATTTTTTTATTTTTTCATCATCATCTACAACTAATATTTTACTTATCAAGTTTCCCTACTCCTTTCTAAACAGTACTCATATCTAATTATTGCAACTTAATACATATGCTGGTGGGAAATTTCTATATTCTCTTTTAATATCTATATTTTCAAAGTAGGTATTAATAAATTTCATTTTTCTTTGAGTATATTGGAATGTAACAAATCTACCTTGATCTGCGAGTATCTTTTTGGTGTTAAATAAAATAGTTTTTGATACGTTTAAGGGTAAACTAGTAAATGGTAGACCAGAAATGACATAATCGACATTATCTATTCCAAACTCTTCTAAATACTTCATAATACTTTCTGCACTATCATTAATAATCGTTACATTATGATTATCTCCAAACTTTCTAATTAAATGGTTATAAAACTCATGATTTTTTTCTACTAAAATAATTTTTGTAGTTGGCAATTTAAGCTCAAGTAATTTTTCAGTAAAAACTCCTGTACCTGGACCGTATTCAATAATTGTTTTAGCTGTCTTAAAATTAATATCATCTAACATTTTTTCAGCCAAAAACGATGAACTTGGCATTAATGCGCCAACAGTTCTAGGTCTTAATATATATTGAAATAGAAATAAAAACTTTTTCATAATTTTAACCTCCAAATATTTAACTTATTATGCTGAAATCATAATAAAATAAATATCTGAAGAAAAAGTCACTAAATTTCTTAAGAATTTTAAAGAGGCCTAAATTCAAACTTAATGATTATAAGTGGACATATGTTCCCAATAATACATACCATAAAGCATAAAAAGTGTTACTTAACAAAACGATCATAATGTATGGTCTATACCTCATTCCCGATGCAGATGAAATTAAACAGGCAGCATCAGTTGGGCATGTTGGAACTGCACCTAGAATAAAGAGCATCCAATATTGATTTTTCTTTATTCTTTGTCCTATTTTTGGATGTTTGTTTAGGAAGTTTTTATACCATAGTGATTTATTTATTTTTTTACCAATGATGAAAATGATACTTTCAGTAATAAACATAGATCCCAGTGAAAATAATAAGACAATCCACGGATTAAAAAGAAAAATCCCAGTCAGTAAAAACAAAGAACTTGGTATCATTAATACAAATCTTAATGAAAAAATAACAAAGTATAATAAAAGAGCATAGTCCTGTCGATCTGTTATAAATTGAATTAATTCATTCTTAGAAAATGGTATTATCCCGAATGCATACATACAAACTAAAAGAATACTCCAACTAGCCAATAAAGTGATTACACGATATTTCACTTTCTTTCCTCATTTCATAGTTTAATAATTAAGCATTCATATTTTCGTCTAAACTTATTAAATTTCCCTCCACGTTTTTATTAGTAATTCTTAAGAAATCATAAAGAACTTTTAAATTTTTTTGCGTGTTTTGATTATGTATATCAAATTTAAGAATGGAAAAATTAATATAAGTACTACAAAGTAATAAGTAGATTGAAGGTGTTTTATAATTAGCACAAATATCACTAAAACTTTAATCGCTTTATTCTTACTGATTTTTTGGGAACTTTTAATGAGTCAGTCACAAGAACTCTATCAAACAATGCATTGGATGATCATCATAAGTGTAATTGGAATTTCATGTAATTTATTTTTAGAAAATCGGAATCCTCAAAGTACGATTTCCTGGTTATTATTATTCTCCGTAGCACCTACTTTCGGCGTTTTATTATACGTTCTATTTGGTCGGTTAAAGAGGCGGCGAAAAAAATTAATCCTTCATTCAAAGTTTATAACACCTCAAGTTTTGAGTGAAAAGAATGATATTAAATGTAATACTCTCTCAATAAAATCGCAAAAATTGAGTACCATCATTGAAAAGTTTACAGGGGTTTCCATTAACAGCAATTCAAGTGCTTCATTATTAATTAATGGTGACGAAATGTTTTCAAAACTCAAAGAAGCTCTCCTAGATGCAAAAAACTATATCTATATTCAGTACTATATCTTTCGAGCAGATACAATCGGTAGCGAATTACTTGACATCTTAAGGATGAAAGTGAATGAAGGTGTTGTAGTTCGCTTATTAGTTGATGGTTTAGGAAGTAAAAGTTTAAAGAAGAAATTGTTAAAAAAATTGAGGACTGCTGGTGTTAAAGTATCAATATTTGATCCGATTTCTCCTTGGTCAATGGGTACAATAAATTATCGAAACCATAGAAAAATTGTTGTGATAGATGGGATTAAAGGTTTCACTGGAGGACTAAATGTAGGTGATGAATATTTAGGTAGATCAAAAATTGGATTTTGGAGGGATACCCATTTATTCATAGAAGGAAGTGCCGTTGAGGAGCTTCAAAACATATTTTTGCAAGACTGGCATTATTCTACATCTGATCATTCTTGTGAAAAAATTCAAATTAACAGATTAAATTATAATCATACAAAAAGTTATGTTCAATTTCTTCAAAATGAAAGTAATAAGGTAAAAGGTGCTGTTCAAATTTTTGGAAGTGGACCCGACACGAAGGAACCAACCATGAGGAATGCTTTTCATACTCTGCTTACAATCGCTGAAAACAGTATCTGGATTGCCACTCCTTATTTCGTTCCAGACCAAGAAATTTTCACGATTTTAAAACTTAAAGCAATGTCTGGATTAGATGTACGAATAATTTATCCAGGAAAAAGCGATAGTATTTTGAGTGATTCAGCATCTAAGTCATATTTCGCTCCCCTATTAGAAAGTGGCGTGAAAATTTATACATATCAAAAGAATTTCCTTCACTCAAAGGTTATTTTAATCGATAATGAAATCGCTTCAGTTGGTACTGCTAATTTAGATGTAAGAAGTTTGCATTTAAATTATGAGTTAACTTCGTTTTTATATGAATCAGATGCTGTTGTTCAAGTGAACCAATCCTTTTTAAATGATTTTTCTGTTTCTACTCAATTAGATCGTAAGCAATTTATAGAACGTAGTTTATTTAAAAAGTTAATTGAGTCACTAACTCGCATATTTTCACCTTTATTGTAATCTGGCTAAAGATAAGTGCATTATATATTTACAAGAGAATTTAATATAGGAATTAATTTAGGAGCTTTAGGCTCCTTTTTTAAGTTTAAATCTTTTTAAGCTTTTTCTTTTTTATAAATGTAGTAAGAAAAAAGAATACTAGGACTACAATTGAAATTAATATTATTATTTGGTTTGTTGATAAAGATAATATCTTAGTTAATTTTATTGAGTAAGCGAGTAGTGAAGATGTTATTAATTTAGAAATACATACGATTATTATATATTTTTTAGTGGAAACATTAGTAATTCCTGCTCCAACACTGACAATTTCATCTGGCAAAACAGGAACAATCAACAAAATTGTAATAAATAGCGTTTCATTTTTTTTAACCATTTCATTATATTTTGTAAGGTGCTTTGTTTTAATAAATCGATTAACTACCTTTAATCCTCCATATCTTGCTAAAAAAAACATAGTAATATTCCCTAAAACTATACCTACAAAATCAATAATAAAACCATAAAAAGAACCAAACACTGTACTTGCAGCTAAGACAGTGACTGCTTCTGGAATCGGCAAAGCAATTGGGTGGAAAAAACAGAGTAAAAAATAGATAAACTTAGCAATTTTTATATTTTTTCTAAACAGTCCTTCAAAACCATAATAATTAGTTATAACCATAATATTAGATATGTAATAAATTAAAAAAATGACAATTACTAAGCCAAAGTTATAAAAAACTAGAATTCGAGTTAACTTTAGAAATTCTTCACTTTTGTTAAAAAATGCTGTTATTGCAAATATCACAATGATAAATGATAAAAAAATGCCAACCATTCTAAATTCATAAAGTAAAGTTTTTAAAGAACTTACTAAGATAATAATTGGAATAAAACTTACAATCAATTGCAGACATAATCTTACATATCTCCAATTTGAATACTTAATTCTAGAAATAGTGGTCATTAAATTCTCCTTAGCTAAACTATTATTCTGAGATAGAAATATTTAATGGTTATATTATTCAATTAATTAAGACCAGATATACCTAAGTAAGTAAAAGAAAGCAGCCTGTATATTCGACATAAAAACAACAAAATGCGAATGATAATTTTATTATTTTCTTTATAAAATTAAATATCCATATGTAAATCCTCCATTTACCGACTAACCACAAGTTGGTCTCTTATATTCTCCCATGCTTTATCAGTAACTTTATTTTCCTTACTTTTTCGTTAGAATAAATACTTATCTTCACTTAGATCGAGTTCTTCAGTTAAGCTGTTTTGTTTCGAACAAAAAGAACTAGCAGACTCTAATTCACGAACTTCAAAATTTCTATGTTCGAACATTCTACAGTAATGGATATCTTTAATACTCATACAAAAAGAACTTATTCATCTAGTATAAGAATAAGCTCTTCTATTTGCGCTTTTCATCTATCTGTCGAAGTGCACTAAACTTCTATTTCATTTTTAAACAATTTAAAATAAATCAGTATATCGTAAATTTGAGAGTTACCAACTTTCAAGCAACTTAACAAAATTTCTATATTTAGTATTAATAGAACCGGTAGATTAAATACTTTGAAATTATTCTACCAAATTAAAAAATTTATGTATTAGTTTGAATACAATTCATCATTTAAGCAAGTCTGAATAGTCTATAACAAATTGTTCAAACCTAGTTGATTCCCTCCCTAATAAATCCTCTAAATCTGTTGTTATTTTTTTTGCAAGTCCTAATTTTGCGGTTGTGTATATACCGATCATAACTATAATAAAATCGCGAGCTAACCCTTTTTTTCTCATTTTTCTCCAAAAGGTTAAAATACTTGGATTTGTATATGTTATGTCTTTTTGTAGGTGCTTTGATAAGATCTCAGCCACTTCAAAATAACTAATAGCTTCATTTCCAGTTAACGAATAAGCTTTGAACCTATGACCATTTTCGGTTAGTGCTTTTGCGGCCACCACACCGATATCTCTTGTATCGATAAAACTCGTTTTCCCTTTACCCGCTGGTACAAATATAATATTTTCCTTTATCAGTTCTTCTACATGTTGATTTAATAAATTCTGCATGAAAAAACTTGGTCGTAAAAATGTATAAGGGATCCCTGAGTTGATGATTAATTCCTCTATCTTGGAATGCGGAACTACCTTATTTTTATCAGCACCTAATAAAGACAAAAATACAATTTGTTCAATCCCCACTTCTTTTGCAATTTCAATAACTGGTTCAAAATATTTCTTATCAGCAAGATGTGGAGGACGTATTAAAAAAAGCTTTGTAATCCCTTGAAAAGCAGGTCTAATAGATTTGGGATCTTCAAAGTTTAAATAAACATCACTAGTATTTTTTTTACTTGTGGATATTTTAAAATTAGCATGTAGCTTTACCAGTTCTCTCACAACTTCTTTACCTACAGTACCTTTTGCACCTGTGACTAGAATCAAATTGTTCACTTCTTTCTATTACTTTCTTTTTCGTAGTATTATATGTAAATTGCTTTAATAGTCCTTTCAATAGCACAACCTCATTCATATTTACTTGAACATCTTTTGTTACTACTCCTCCAGAACTCTAATAACATTTTTTCCGTTGATAAACTTCAATGATTATTATATCCACAATCACGCCTAAAATTTGGTTATATCTCATCACTTTATTCGAACTAGTCTGTATATCATATTCTAATTTTAGTTTGATAGATCATTCGAGTTAGATATCGCGTAAGCGCACTTCCTTAATCATTCCAAGTCCCAATTCTTATAGTGTTCACAATTTTGTTATATCTTCTAAATACTACGTATTAAAAATCTTTATTAATATTTTTTAATAGTTTATCATAATTATATATACTTAAAAGTTAATTATTAAGAAATAAATGTGAACATTCAATTTATCGTTCAACGTATTCAAACATAACCAGCCGTGATAACGGGTGGTTTGCTCTGCGGCTGAAAGCCTTTATTACTGAGTAAATCCTAAAGGTCTACTGAACAGTTCGCCTGAAGTTCTACTTTTACCGGCCAGACCTCAAAGGCCTTCTGCTTACTTTCTTTTCTTTTTCTGTATCTCTTAATCAGTAAATAGATCTATGTATTCCATCATGCTTAACTGTTCCGCCCATCTTGTAGTTGATTTCGTATATATTCTTTTGTGGGCGATTTATGGGTAACCTAATTAATTGATATGAAACCAACAAACTGCCCATAAATAAAAACCCTTAACGCCAATAGCGTCAAGGGTTGATTTGATTAATATACTGACATGTATTGATCTCTTTCCCAAGGGTGAACTTGAGTACGGAAGATATCCCATTCGATTTCTTTTGCTTCTACAAAGTGTTCGAATAAGTGTGATCCTAATGCACCAACGATTACTTCGTCAGTTTTTAATAGATCTAATGCAGCTGCTAAAGTTGCTGGTAAGTCGATGATTCCAACTTCTTCGCGCTCTTCTTTAGACATAACGTAGATGTTACGGTCTACTGGAGCTGGAGCTTCTAATTTATTTTTGATTCCGTCTAAACCTGCTGCTAATAATACTGATAATGCTAAGTATGGGTTTGCAGCTGGGTCAACTGAACGTACTTCTACACGTGTGCTTAAGCCACGAGATGCAGGAATACGAATTAGTGGACTACGGTTTCTTGCAGACCAAGCAACGTAACATGGAGCTTCATAGCCAGGTACTAAACGTTTGTATGAGTTTACAGTTGGGTTTGTAACAGCTGTAAAGTTCGGAGCATGTTTTAAGATCCCTGCGATGAAGTGACGTGCAGTTTCACTTAAACCTAATTCACCAGTCTCATCGTAAAATGCGTTTTTGCCATTTGTAAATAATGATAAGTTACAGTGCATACCTGATCCGTTTACACCAAATAATGGTTTTGGCATGAATGTCGCGTGTAAACCATGTTTACGTGCGATTGTTTTTACAACTAATTTAAATGTTTGAATGTCATCACAAGCTTTAATTGCACCAGCATATTTGAAATCAATTTCATGTTGTCCTGGAGCTACTTCGTGGTGAGATGCTTCGATTTCAAAGCCCATTTCTTCAAGTTCAAGAACGATATCACGACGGCAGTTTTCACCTAAATCAGTTGGTGCTAAGTCGAAGTAACCACCTTTATCATTTAACTCAAGAGTAGGTTCACCTTTTTCATCTAATTTAAATAAGAAGAATTCTGGCTCAGGCCCTAAGTTGAAATCTGTGAAGCCTAAAGCTTCCATTTCTTTTAACATACGTTTTAAGTTATTACGAGGATCTCCTTCAAATGGAGTGCCATCTGCATTGTAAATATCACAGATTAAACGAGCTACTTTTCCTTTTTCAGCAGTCCATGGGAAAACTACCCAAGTGTCTAAATCAGGGAATAAATACATATCTGATTCTTCGATACGAACGAATCCTTCGATTGAAGAACCGTCAAACATCATTTTATTGTCTAAAGCTTTTTCAAGCTGACTTACTGGTATTTCAACGTTTTTGATAATCCCTAGTAAATCCGTAAATTGTAGACGTATGTACTTTACGTTTTGTTCTTTTGAAATACGGAAAATATCTTCTTTTGTAAACTTAGCCATTATAAAAGTTCCCCTTTCGTATGCAACAAACAAAATTAGTCTAACACACTTTAAAATAGAAAAGTAGAGATATGCTACTTCCACTTTTCTATTTTTTTATTTTAAGTTTAGTGATTAGCAGTTTAAATATGTTTCTTTTTCCCATTCCGATACACGTAATCGATATGCATCCCATTCATCTTTTTTGTTTTGAAGGAATGAATAAAATACATGTTTCCCTAAAACTTGCTGTAGGAATTCACTGTTTTCTAGTTCAGTAACTGCTTCAAGTAAGCTTCCAGGCAATGTTTCAATGCCTTCTGCTTTTCTAGTTACGTCATCCATCAAATACAGGTTTTCACTACGCTCGACTGGAGGTGTTAACTTTCTTTCAATACCATCCAAGCCGGCTGATAATAAAACAGCTAAAGCTAAATAAGGATTTGCAGATGGGTCTGGATTTCGCACTTCGATTCTAGTACCTGCACCTCTTGCAGCTGGTATACGAATTGTACATGTACGATTACTTTGTGACCAAGCTACATAAACTGGTGCTTCATAGCCTGGAACTAAACGCTTATATGAATTAACTGTTGGATTTGTAACTGAAGCATTTGCACGAGCATGTGTTAATACACCTGCAATAAATTGTCGCGCTGTTTCAGATAATCCAATTGAATCATGCTGATCATAAAAGGCATTACCATTATCATTTCCTAGACTCATATGACAATGCATACCTGAGCCATTTTCTCCAAAAATTGGTTTTGGCATGAATGTAGCAACTAAACCATTTTTCTCAGCAATTGTTTTAACTGTATATTTAAATAATTGAATATTATCAGCTGTTTGTAATCCTGGTGCGTATTTCCAATCGATCTCATGTTGACCGATTGCAACTTCGTGATGTAAAGCCTCAACTTCTAACCCTAACGCCTGCAGGGCCTTCGTAATTTCACGTCGTATTGTAACTGTTTTATCTAGGGGGGCTACATCAAAATATCCACCATTGTCATTTGGAACTAACTGATTTCCTTCCTTATTAAATAAGAAGAACTCAGGTTCAGGTCCTACATTAAAAGAAGCAAATCCCTTGTCAGTCGCTTTTTCAATTGCTCGTTTAAGCACATTTCTTGGATCACCTTCAAAAGGTGTACCATTCGGATAATGAACATCACAAATGAAGAGTCCAACTTTTTCAATAGTATCGACTTTCCAAGTATTCAAATCTGGGAAAAGCATCATATCACTTGCTTCAATTTTTGTGAATCCGTTAATACTAGAGCCATCAAACATAGTTTCATTATTAAGTATTTTTTCAATTTGTGTGATTGGTAGTTCTAATTGTTTGAATACCCCTTCTACATCTGTAAAAAATAACTGTACAAATTCAAGACTGTGTTCTTCAACACTATTTAAAATCGTTTCCTTTTTCATTTATATTTCCCCCCATATAAATATAAAAGCTAGAATAATCCGGATTTAATCAATAACTTAATGAAAGAATCGAGACATATCTCCTTGTCGTAAAGAAGTTCTACCTAATTTACCATTTTGATATAACTCTTGACGAAGCATTTTTCGAAGCTGTTCATCTGATATTGATTTTTCAACAATGACTTGTTGAACCACTGTTTCTTTGGATTTTTCTGACGATTTTAAATTGAGTACTTCTTTAATTCCTGCTAAATTTAAGCCTTGTTCTATAAAAGTTTTTATCTCTAATAATCGATCGACATCATTGAAAGAAAATAATCTACGATTACCTTCAGTACGAGCTGGACGTATTAAATCATGCTCTTCATAATATCGAATTTGTCTTGCGGATAATTCAGTTAACGAAATGACTATTCCGATTGGGAAAAGTGGCGTTGAGCGTCTTACTTGATCATTCATAGCAATGCTCCTTTCGTTCATCTATAAGTATTTTATTTCATGTTAGATAATCTGTCAATACAATGTTAGAAAACCTAACATGAAATTATTTGTTTTTTATTCTATGCAATATTAGTTAAAATTCTACTATTTAATTAAAAAAAATAATCTCCATTAGTTTGGAGATTATAACGGTTTGTATTCTCTTCATATATGATTAAATACGTTTATTTGTTGAGCGTATTTAATCTTGGTTTCATTTGAACGTCCTCAAATTTAACTGATATGATATTCACTAAGTACTTTAAAATGATAAATCTTTTTTTAAAAAGAAATGCTCATAATCTCTTCCCACTTTATCAAGTGTTCCATAAACATGATAGCCGAACTTTTTATAAAAATCTAAAGCCTGAAAGCTCAAAGTATCTACCTTTATGAAGTCACAATTCTTTTCAAGTGCAATTTGTTCAACTTCAAGTAACAATTTGGTTCCATATCCATGTTTACGAATATCTTCATCAATCATAAAAGTATGAATTTCTAACCAATTCCAACAAATCTCACCTAATATTCCGCCACGCACATTACCATTTTCATTCTTAAGAAATATATTAATCTCTTGATATCTGCCCCTTAAATCTTCAGGAAAATGTTTTAAATTAAATTCATACAAACTACTATTAATATAATTTTTATCTTTCTCATTTAAATCTTTAGTTATATGTAGATCCATTTCAACTTTTCTCCTATTCTGTTTCATTCGATTATTAAGTAAATATTACATAATTGTTTTCGCTAAGAAGATTTTACAGTGGTAGCATATTAAATTTTACCATATTCCTCCTTTTTTCTTCTTAAATATTGCATTCTTGTTTAACTATCCATTTACTTTAATAAAAAAGACTCATATTGCCAGTTAATCTTCAACTAACGCACGAATAGTTTAAGTACATATTTCTACAATTTGACTAAAGTAATTTATTAAGTTATGATTTTTTTACTTTTATAGAAAGGCTGAGGATAATGATTCGTCGTTTAAAAAAGTTTAAAAATGTCGCTGTGGTATTAAGCTTCTAAGTAAGTTCTAGAATCTACAATACTTAGAAGCGAGGAAAATAATTATGAATCATCCATTATTTAATCATTGGTCTGAAACAAAGTATTTAAAAGATATAGTGACAAATCCACTCATTGAAGTAGGGGAGTATTCCTATTATTCAGGGTATTATGGTAATCAAAATTTTGAAGATGGCTGTGTAAGATATTTATGGGGTGATGCTAAATCTCAAGAACTTTTCAATCCAATTGAACAGTTTGGTTGGCATCTAGATAAACTCATTATTGGAAATTATGTTTGTATTGCAAGTGGAGTTGTCATTTTAATGGGTGGTAATCATAACCACCATTTAGAATGGATCACTGTTTATCCATTTGTTGAACAAATAGGACAATCTTATGAACCAAAAGGTAACACAGTTATTAAAAGCGATGCCTGGATTGGCATGAACGCTATTATAATGCCTGGTGTTACAATTGGTGAAGGCGCAATCGTTGCAGCAGGTTCTGTGGTATCTAAAAACGTACCTCCATATACAATAGTTGGTGGAAATCCTGCAAAAGAAATAAAGAAACGCTTCACAGATTCAGAGATTAATAAACTAATGAAAATGCGTTGGTTTGATTGGGATAGAGAATTAGTTAAGAGAGCGATACCTCTTTTGTCCAATTCATCCATTGAAAAGTTATATGATTTTTATACCAACAAAGTAAAAGAAAGATAATTAAGTTAGACAAGCACATTCTAAATAGGATGTAGCTTTTTGCATACAATTTTTATTTATTACGCAAAATTGGCAGGTTTACTCTTTATAGCAAACCTGCCAATTTTCCAATAAAAAGATTCACATTTTGTCTGGATAATTGAAAATTTTTGACAAACTATTAGTTGGTTTAGTTATACAAGAATACAACCTAAACGAAAGAACGGCGTGTTCTTGATTAACTCCCTAGTCAAACTCCTTTATTACGTTCTTCTGTGCAACTTAGGTAATTAGCACATTTCTCTTTGAAACACTTGGTTACTGTTCCTGGCTTAAGATTATCTTTAAACTTTTCATAGCAGTAACACACTTCATCGTCCTGTTCAACTCCACTCTTCCGACTAAATACTTTTGGTCCGATATCAGAAGGCTTTAGGTCTTCTATTTTGTTATCTTCTTTATACTTATCTAAACACGACTTACATATACAAGATCTTCTTACCTCTTCTTGTGGTATCTGATTAAATATCTCTCTTGGGAAATACTCATCATTACACCAACAAGTCTTCCCACTTGAGCACTTATTCTCATTACCACACATGGGACAGAGCTTAATTGCCATTATATACCCTCCTCAATTAACAATCTTAGTTACAATTTTTAGCGGACTTTTTAGCAGAAGATTGTAGAAACTCTTCTGCGCATATCATATAAAAGTAATCTTTTAGTGTCAGAGTATTTCTCTAATTAGTCATCTTTTTACAATTGTAGAGATCGTTGCACATCCTCTAAATATTCTATGGGATTTATGATTTGATCTAGTTCAAAAGTGACTTTAATTAAATTCAATTTCTAATTCCATCAATTAATGTTTATATTATTTATGTACTACTGACGAGATATTTTGTCTTCCTATATAACTATTAATTTTTTACTGCTTCAATTCTTCTTTTGAACTCTTCTTTCCCCTCTTCGCTTTCTATATTATTCAGCACCCTCCCAAGATAGCGTACTTCTCTTCTTTATAAACTGCAAACCCCTTAAACAATGCTTTTTCATGTTCCAATCTCTCTTCAATTTGTTTTTAAGGAAAACCTTCTCCAATTTCCCCTTCTTGTTCAGTACGGTCATTTAATTTTTGTACGGAACAGCTTCACCATATCGCTTCCATTTGGAACAATTTATCCTAATTACATAATGATTCTTAATGATAGTCAACAAAAAGCCAATCCCTTCTACAATTAGGAATTGGCTTTTTTGAGTTTTCTCTTATTTTTATATAAATAATACATTAATAATGAATTTAACTTATAACTAGAATAAACATCAAACGAAAATATGTTAAACTGTCTGAAAAAATTCAGTTGATTCGAACCCCCCATTTAATCGAACAAAATTGACCAATCCGTTAAGATTCTCGGAAAGTGTTAAATCATTTGTTTTTGAATTATTGCTACTTTAGCAATATGAGTTTCTTCCTATATAGTAATTCATTTTTACAATAATGTTATTTCTACAAATATTTTCCATTTAAAGTAATGACAATTAATTCATTTTTATTTTTTCTATATAAATAGAATTTCCCGATTCACAAATACGAATATTTCGAAACTCAAAATCTAGATAATAGGGCTTATTATATTTTTTAATAACAACTTAAATTGCAATAATCGCCCACCAAATCTTATATTGATAAAGTGTTAAAATTTTATAAAAATCAGAAAAAATTGCTCTTTTTAACTATTTCCTAGGGAAGAAGTTAACGAATAAATGGTAATCGTTTTTCTCTATTAAATGCAATCAATAAATTACTCTTGCTCCCAACTTTTAAAAGTTTCCTTATAATCGCTAGAAACAATTCCTTTTTCTGTAATAATCGCCGTAATTAATTCATTCGGCGTCACGTCAAACGCTGGGTTTAATACATCGATTCCATCAGGTGCTATTTGAACATTTCCGATATGTGTTACTTCAGTACGATCGCGTTGTTCAATTACAATTTCGCTCCCTGATTCGATTGATAAATCAATTGTTGATAAAGGAGCTGCTACATAAAATGGGATTTGGTAAAAGTTTGCTAAAATCGCTAATTGTAATGTTCCAATTTTATTTGCAGTGTCCCCATTAGCAGTAATGCGATCAGCTCCAACTATAACTGCATCAACTTTTTTATTTTGTAATAAGTAGCCGACCATATTATCTGTCAATAATGTAACTGGGATACCACTTTGGTTCAATTCCCAAGATGTCAGTCTTGCCCCTTGAAATACTGGTCTAGTTTCTGTTGCATAGGCTGAAATTTCCCAACCTTTTTCTTTTGCTAAGTGAAGTGGAGCTAAAGCTGTTCCGTAGCGACTTGTCGCAATACTTCCTGCGTTGCAATGAGTTAATACCGCTGCACCGTCATGTAATAATGTTAAAGCGTTTTCACCGATTTCCTTGCAAGTTGCCTCATCTGCTAAATGTAATTTTATCGCTTCTTCCATGATGATTAATTTAGCTTCTGATACAGTAACTGCTTCTTTACTAGATCCAATTAGTTTTTCAACTGCCCATGCTAAATTTACTGCAGTTGGTCTAGCACTAATTAGTTCATCCGCTAATAATCTTGCTTGTTGATGAAATTCTTCAATTTGTTCAGTTTCAATTTCTCGAACACCTAAATAAAGTCCATACGCAGCTGCTAAACCGATCGCTGGTGCTCCTCTTACTTGTAATTTTACGATTGCTTCACGTACATCTAATAATGTTGTTGCATCTAAATAGTATATTTCAGTTGGTAATTTTGTTTGGTCTAAAATTTTTAAGCTTTCACCGTTCCATTGTAATGATTCAGGTATTTGCTGTAATGTAGTCATCGATTATTACTCCAATCCATTAAGTAAATTTCCAATATTTCTAATAGTAAATCTATTTTTTATACAATAAACTCCGAATTTTAAGACTTTTTTCTTTGCTTCAATTTTTTGATTATGTTCCAGTGCATCAATATCTTCAACATGAGCAAGACCGATACTTCTTCGGATTAATTCACATCCAATAACCCCAATTGCATCCACCCAATATCCTTCTAGTTTTTCTTTAATTAAAGCTTTTTGGTTAAACGGTCTAACACTATGCTCTTCCCATAGGCGAATAAATGTTTCATTAAAAACTTTTTCAATGTTTAAAATGTGTTCAATAATTTCGTCCTTTAGTTCAGTACGACTGAAAAGTTGAAAAAGTAAATTTGCCTGAATTTGCCCTAAATCAAATCCGATTGGTCCGACAAATGCAAATTCCGGGTCAATTATTTTTGTTTCTGTTTCAGATACGAAAATGCTTCCCGTATGTAAATCACCATGTAATAAAGCTTCTTTTTTCGATAAGAAATCTAATTTTAGTTTCGCAACCTCAATTTGTAGATCTTCATCATTCCATAGATTTTGAATTTCATCTGTTAATTCTTCTTCAAAACTATTTGTTTCACTGTTAAAAAATGGGTCCGTGTAAACAAGATTTTCTGTTATATCACATAAGTCAGGATTATTAAAAAGATACTCTAACTCTTTTTTCTTAGCCGGTGAAGTTCCAAAGTCTGAAGTGAAGAATAATGATTTAGCTAAAAATTCTCCAATATGTTCAGCTAAAAACGGATAGCTTTTTTTCTCAATGAAACCTTTTCGTAAAATTTGCAAGTGAGATAGATCCTCCATTACAGTTACAGCTTGATCTTCGTCATGTTCTAAAATTTTTGGTGCATGTAATGGGATTAGCTCATTGTATATTTTTGTCGCATTACTCTCGATCGTCGCTCGCTTTAATGTAAGTGGCCAGCTTTCTCCAACGACTTTTGCGTATGGTAGAGCCTGTTTTATAATTAACCCTTTCTCGCTTCCTACGGGATTAACTTTAAACACTAAATTTAGATTCCCATCCCCGATTTCTATACTTTCACATAGTTCATTTTTAAAATAGCCAAGTTTTTGTAAATAAGTAATTGCAGTTGCTTCTGTTAAAGGTCTATATTCTTTTCGTTCAATGACAGTCACTAAATTCATCCCCCTTGAATTTTGCAAAATAAAAAGCCTCTTTTCCGAGACGAAAAGAGGCAATACTAATTGGCTTTCGTCTCTTATCTACCAGAAAATTTCTTTTCTGTTGGAATTAGCACCGTGCCTTACTGAGCATTTAAGCTCAGGCGTATACAATACGCCCCATTTCACAATGGTATTACGGTCGGTTGCTGGGCATCGTCGGGCCAAATCCCTCCGCCTACTCGAAATAAGAGTTCGCATATTTGATTTTATAATCGTATTTTAGTTTATAAATTTTTAATTTGTCAATCACTTTTTTAAATTTTTTTGTAAATTTCTTCTTTTCTGTCTTCAAAAATAGGGATTGTACCGCGTATTTCATCGACTTTTTTCGGATCAATTTCACCGAATACGATTTCTTCATTCGTGCTACCTTTGGAAATTACTTCTCCCCAAGGGTCAATGATCATTGATCCTCCGCCAAATGTATTCGCTAAATCTTTTCCTACTCGATTACAAGCAACAACATAACACTGATTTTCAATTGCTCTTGCTTTTAACAAGATTTCCCAATGATTCATTCTTTGAATTGGCCATTCAGCGACAAAAAATAAAACTTTTGCACCTTTTTGAGAATGAGCTCCAATCCATTCAGGAAAACGCAAATCATAGCAAACAAAACCTGCAGCTGTTAATCCCTCGATTTCAAAAAGACCGTCTGTTTCCCCTGATTGAAGATAGTGATGCTCGTTCATTAACTGGAACAAATGAACTTTATCATAAGATTTTACTAATTCACCAGTATTGCTAATAACAATTAACGTATTCGTTACCCCATTTTCTCTTGCAATTGGGAACGAACCAGCAATCAATATTACATTATTTGATTTTGCAATCGACTGAAGTTCAGAAATAATCGCTTCTTGTTCACCTGTGTGCAAGCCAATCTCTTCCAAACAATAGCCTGTTGTCCATAACTCTGGTAATACGATAACCTGAACATTTTCTTTAACAGCTTCGTTTATTTGAGTTTTCATTTTCTCTAAATTAGACTTTGATTTACCTAAAATAACGTCAGATTGAATACACGCAATTTTAATCACAATTTATTCACCCTATTCTAAATTTTATAGACATTTTTAAATCGAGCATATATGATGGTGAAAGTTATTGCAACAATCGTTCCTGAAAATCATTCGATTAAGTAACGATTTAATCAACTTAAATTAATTATATTTTTGGAGTGATTAACTTGAATCATAGTAAACTATTAAACAATTTACCTAAACAATTTTTTGCTTCACTAGTCCAAAAAGTGAATCAGTCAATTAGTAATGGTCACGATGTCATTAATCTTGGTCAAGGAAATCCAGATCAGCCAACACCCGACCATATTATAAAAGCATTACAAAAGTCTGTTGAAAACCCTTTAACTCATCGTTATTCTCCGTTTAGAGGGATGAGCTCTCTAAAAAATGCTGTTGTAGAATTTTATAAACGAGAGTATGATGTTGATTTAGACCCAGAGGAAGAAGTAGCCATATTATTCGGTGGAAAAGCTGGATTAGTTGAGCTACCACTTTGTTTATGTGACGCTGGAGATACAATTTTAGTTCCAGATCCAGGCTATCCAGACTATTTATCTGGTATATCTCTTTCAAAAACAGTACCATACATGCTTCCATTACTTGAACAAAATCAATTTTTACCAGATTATAAATTAATTCCTCAGGATGTTTTGGATGCTAGTAAAATATTATTTATCAATTATCCAAATAATCCCACTGGCGCTATCGCAACAGAAGAATTTTTTAAAGAAACAGTTAAGCTTGCAAGAAATAATCAAATTACAGTTTGTCATGATTTTGCTTATGGCGCATTTGGTTTTGACGGCAAAAAACCTTTAAGTTTTCTTCAAACGCCAGGAGCAAAGGAATGCGGGATTGAAATTTATACCCTCTCTAAAACTTATAATATGGCTGGTTGGAGAATCGGTTTTGCAGTTGGAAATAAAGAGGTTATTTCAGCAATTAATCTATTACAGGATCATCTTTACGTTAGCATCTTCCCTGCTGTTCAAGAAGCTGCCGCTGTTGCGCTTACAGAATCTCAAGAAAGTGTAAAACAACTATTAGCACTTTATGAAGAGCGTAGAAATGTATTTATTAGCGGTTGTCACGAAATTGGATGGGAAGTAACTGCACCAGCAGGGTCCTTTTTTGCATGGCTAAAAATTCCAGCAGGTTTTACATCACAGGAATTTGCTGATCTATTACTTGAAAAGGCTCATATTGCAGTCGCTCCAGGAAATGGATTTGGAGAATATGGTGAAGGGTATGTAAGAGTCGGCCTACTATCAGATACTGATAGACTGAAGGAAACAGTTGCTAGATTAAAAGAGATTGAAGTATTTTCAAAATTTAATGTTTGACAATTATGATTGTTCATGAAATAATGCGATTAGATTAATAATTCAAAATTAAATATTAACTTTATTCAGAGTAGGTGGAGGGACCGAGCCCGACGAAACCCGGCAACCGGCTAGTTAACTAGTACGGTGCTAATTCTCGCAGCATTTGCTGACAGATAAGGTGTAGGTAAACCTCTCCTTAGTGGAGAGGTTTTTTGTTTGATTAAAACTTTTTGGAGGTTTTGAAATGAGTGGAGTAATAGCAACTTACCAAGTTTATGATAAAAATCATCATTTAGAAAAAAAGGCAGAGTCAATCGCTCTAGGTTTAACGGTTGGTTCTTGGACGTCATTACCTCAAAATGATCAAATTCAATTACAAAAGCATAAAGGTAAAGTTCTTTCAGTTCGTGAAATAGAATGCGAAGAAAATATCGTTAACTTTTTAGGATATAAACCAACAAAAGGGATTATTGAAATTTATTATCCTAGCTTAAATTTTTCAGCTGATCTTCCAGCTATTTTAACAACAGTTTTCGGTAAGCTATCCCTTGATGGCGAAATTAAACTAATAGATTTAAATTTTACTGATGACATTTTAAATTTATTTCCGGGTCCAAAATTTGGTATTAAAGGCATTCGAGAAAAATTGGATGTATATGATCGACCTTTATTAATGAGCATTTTCAAATCAATAATCGGCAGAGACATTCAATACATTTCAGAGGAATTAAAAAAGCAAGCTTTAGGCGGCGTTGATTTAATTAAAGACGACGAGATACTTTTTGACACGAATACATCTATAACAGATCGCGTCACTCACGGAAAAAATATTTTGAACCAAGTTTATGAAAAAACAGGACACAAAACATTATACGCGGTGAATTTAACTGGCCGTACATATGAGTTAAAAGAAAAAGCATTACGTGCTGCAGAAGCTGGTGCGGATGTATTTTTATTAAATGTATTCTCGTATGGAATTGATGTACTTCAAGGTTTGGCAGAGGATCCATCAATTAATGTTCCAATTATGGCCCATCCTGCTGTTTCGGGTGCGTTTACAGCATCACCAATTTATGGAATTGACGCAGGATTATTATTAGGGAAACTTTTACGAATTGCAGGTGCAGATTTTAGTCTATTCCCTTCGCCATATGGTTCAGTTGCATTACAAAAAGAGACAGCTTTAAAAATCGCTGAAAATTTAACTGTATCAAATGGATTAAAAGAGACATTCCCAGTACCTTCTGCTGGAATTCACCCTGCGCTAGTGCCTCAATTAATTCAAGATTTTGGAATTGAGCAAGTCATCAACGCTGGTGGCGGTGTTCATGGTCATCCGGATGGTCCGATTGGTGGAGGTAATGCATTTAGAGAAGCAATTTCAGCAACACTGTCTGGAGTTGGGCTAAAAGAATACGCACTTCCAAATACATCACTACAAAAAGCATTACAACTTTGGGGGTAAACAACAATGGCAATAAAGATTTTTTGTGATTTTGATGGAACAATTACTGAGGGAGACAATATCGTTAATTTAATTAAAGAATTTGCTCCTCCTTCAGTAAGTGAATTAACAAGTGAAGTATTAAATGGCAATCTATCGATTCGAGAAGGCGTAGAGAAAATGTTTGCTACGATTCCTTCAACGAAAAAACAAGAAATGACTGATTTTGTAATCGATCGTACTATCATTCGAGATGGTTTTAGCGATTTTATTCAATTTGTAAGCGTTCAACAATATGCGTTAAAAGTTGTAAGTGGCGGGCTAGATTTTTTTGTTCATCCTATATTAGCGGATTACCTTCAACCTTCGGATATTTTATGTAATCGTACTGACTTTACGGGCCAAACTGTAAAAATTCATTGGGATCATTCTTGTGATGAAAACTGTACGAATGATTGTGGAATGTGTAAACCATCTGTTAAAAGAAAATTTAGTGAATCAAATGATTTTATCATTGTCATTGGCGATTCAATTACTGACTTACAAATTGCAAAAGAAGCCAATTTAATTTATGCTCGAGATTTCTTAAAAGATAAATGTGAAGAACTATCTTTACCTTTCATTCCTTTTGAAAATTTCTATGATATTCGAGCTTCATTAGAGAAGGAGGTGCTAGTATGAAGGACTTTTTCAAACATTATGATGAAATCCGTGAAGTAAAAAAAGTACTAGCTGATCGAGATTGGTTTTTAGGAACTAGCGGGAATTTATCAATTAAAGTAAATGACGAACCTTTAAACTTTTTAGTGACAACTAGTGGTAAAGATAAAACTAAACATACTTATGACGATTTTTTACTCGTTAATGAATTTGACCAATCTGTTTGGGATGAATCAAAAAAACCATCAGCTGAAGCCATTTTACATCGGCTAATTTATCAACATACAAATGCAAAATGCGTACTTCATGTACACACTTTAGCAAATAACTTTATAACAAAGGATTTTCCATATCAAGATGAGTTATCTTTTTCTGGTATCGAAATTATTAAAGCATTAGGATTATGGGAAGAAGATGCAGAAATTACAATTCCAATCATAAAAAATCTTGCGCATATCCCTACTCTTGCAAATGAATTTCTTCCACATATAAAGAATGATCATGGTGCTGTATTAATTCATAATCATGGTATAACAGTTTGGGCCGAATCAGCATTTGAAGCTAAAAAGCATTTAGAAGCTTATGAGTTTCTATTCCAATATGCATTACAAGGTATTCAAAAAAATACATTTATAAAGAATTAATTTGGAGGAATGAAGAATGGCAACAATTTGGGTAGAAAAAAAAGATTATCATATTACAAGTGATGTTGAAGTAAAAGCTTATTTAGAAGAACAAGGTGTAATTTACGAAAATTGGAATATCGAACAATTACATAGTTCGTTACAAGAAAAATTTATTTTATCAGATGATGAAAAAGCAGCAATTCTTGAAACATTTAAAGCTGAAATCGACAGTATTTCATCAAGACGTGGCTATTTAGCGAGTGATATTATTACTCTTTCAGAAGCAACTCCAAATCTTGATGAATTACTTAAAAACTTCAATCGTGAGCATCATCATACGGATGACGAAGTTCGCTTCATCGTTAGCGGTCACGGTACGTTTATTATCGAGGGAAATGAAGGCTTTTTCCATGTTAATTTGAATCCTGGAGATTTAATTTCTGTACCACCAAATGTACGCCACTACTTCACTTTAGCAGAGGATCGTAAAGTAGTAGCTGTTCGATTATTTGTTACGACTGAAGGTTGGGTACCTATTTACGAATAATTTTTATAAAAACTAAATTGACTCATATCCTCTTTAGGATGTGAGTCAATTAATTTTCTTCTTCATTGAAATGATCTTCTCGGTAGTCGATATATAACGACCCATCTGTTTGTACTTCAACAAAAAACACATCTGAAATTGATGTTATGCCTACCCTTTCAAGTTGAGCTATTAACCATTTTTTATCCAAGTTTAAATTTGATAATGCATCTTCGTTTACTTCCCCATCAGATACCACTGCTGTTGACGTTGGAAATAACAAAGTTTTTTTCCATGTTTTATTTTTTTTCGTTTTAACATCTTTTGTTTTCATAATTGATAGACTGCCATCAATTTCAAATATAGCGTACTCTACATCTTTCAACGAATAAATATTCTCATTACGAAGCATTCCTTGAAATTGCTCTGTATCTAATCTAGCTTTTTTTAATGCATTTTCCATTATTTTTCCTTGTCTAATTAAAATAATTGGTTCCCCAAGAATCATCCGACGTAAAGATTTAGATTTTAAACTTAAATACCCCATGATGATCGTCAAAACTGCCCAGCCAACTAATCCAATGATCCCATCTTCAATATCTAATGTTTTAGATGTCGTTATAGATGCTGCTACATTCCCTATTGTAATGGCTGTTATAAATGTAAATACATCTAATTGACTAATTTCCTTTTTCCCCATTAATCTCGTTAAAATAAATAAAACAAAAAATGAGCATATGACCCTAAATACTACTTCATTAAAGCTCATTTATTTCATCCTTTCTCTTTCAAAAAACCATTTTAAGTATTTATTAATCAACTTAGCGTTTGAAAAATAGAACGAAACTATTCTTTATTATTTCTAAAAAATAAGTTTAAACCTAACTGTGTGTATGTCCTCATAAATTACCGATTATTGAAGAAAATATTACTATTCATTTATAATCGACTATTTATTGGGGTGAGATCTTGAGTAAAAAACTTTCACTTGTTGGCTTAATATTAATGGTATTTACCACTGTATATGGTTTTGGAAATATACCAACCGCTTTTTATTTAATGGGATATAGTGCAATTCCATGGTACTTACTCTCTGCTATAACGTTTTTTATTCCTTTTGCATTTATGATGGCTGAGTTCGGAGCTGCATATAAGCATTCAGAAGGTGGAATTTATACATGGATGGCTGATTCGGTTGGACCTAGATTCGCTTTTATAGGTACCTTTATGTGGTTCTCCTCTTATGTAATTTATATGGTAAGTGTCTCCTCAAAGGTTTGGATTCCACTATCAACGTTCATTTTTGGTAGTGACAAAACGCAATCACTTTCATTATTTGGACTTACTTCTACTCAATCTATCGGATTATTAGCATTACTTTGGATGTTAGTTGTGACATTTTTTGCTTCGAAAGGAATTGAAAGCATTAGTAAAGTTACAACAATTGGTGGTATTACAGTTTTCTCTTTAAATATAGTGCTGTTAATTACAAGTATCATTATTTTGGTATTAAATGGCGGCAAATTTGCTCAACCGATTAAAAGTTTCTCATCAGCATTTGCTCACTCACCAAATCCAAACTATCTTTCAACCCTTGCGATACTATCATTTGTTGTATTTGCGATTTTTGCATATGGTGGGCTAGAAGCAATCGGTAGTTTAGTTGATCAGACGGAGAACGCTGAACGGAACTTTCCAAAAGGGATTACCATTTCAGCAATTATTATTTCCGTAGGATATTCGTTAGGCATTTTTTTAGTAGGAATCTTTATAAACTGGTCAAATGATTTAAGTGCTAGCACTACGAATTTAGGGAACATAACATATGTACTTATGTACAATTTAGGATTAGAACTTGGAAAAGCTTTTACTTTATCATCACATACTGCCGATCAAATTGGTATTTGGTTTGCAAGAATTACTGGTTTATCAATGTTTCTTGCATATACCGGAGCATTTTTCACATTAATTTATGCACCGTTAAAAACAATCATTAAAGGCACACCAAAATACTTATGGCCGACAAAATTTTCTGACACAAATGAAAAAGGTATGCCTGTCAATGCAATGTGGGTACAATTTTCAATTGTTTCAATCATTATTGTCCTTACTTCCTTTGGTGGCCAAGGAGCATCAGCATTTTTTAATAAAATAACTTTAATGACAAATGTTTCAATGACTTTACCTTATATATTTTTAGGTATTGCGTATCCAATGTTTAAAAGAAATGAACAAATCGACAAGCCATTTCAAATTTTAAAATCAAATTCATCTTCTTTATTTGCGAGCATTCTCGTTATTTTGGTTGTTGGATTTGCAAACTTTTTTACGATTATTCAACCGGCTATTGAAGGTGATTTCAACTCAACAATCTGGATGATTGCAGGACCAATTTTCTTTTCAATTTTGGCTTTACTAATTCTTAACCGTTCAAGAAAACATACCCAAAAAGAGAAGAAAATTGCATAGCAATCTTCCCACTTATTGTTAATAACAATTCCGAAAGTAAGTAGGAAATATAGCACATACTAAATTTGGAGGTGATATTCATGGGTCACAATCAAAATCCACATGTAAAAAAGAAGAACAAAGATAAAGGGCAACCTACACCAGCTGCAGTTAATTCAGAAGGTTATTTTGCTCCAAGTAAATCAAATACTGAAGCTCTTAATGAAGTGAAAAATTCATAAAGACGATTGGCGAGCTGTTAGGAGAATTCAGAGGCATAGATGCATTTATACCTATACCTAAAAATGGCTCTACGTCGATTTTTCTTCCCTGTTTGCCAATTTATACTTTCTTAAATGTAAAAAAAATGACCGTCATTTTTTTGGCGGTCTCTTTTAATTATTTACTCATTGAATTAGCAGTTTTTACTAAATCTCGAATAGTGTATTGTTTACCAGTTTCCTCTGAAAAAAGAAGTGAAATTGAATGATAAAGCCCGTCTTTCTTCCAACGAATTGTTTTTGTATTATCATCATCAGCAACAATCAAAACTTTTGTTCCATCTTTTAATTTTGTTGTTTTTAAAGGTTGTTGTTCATCTGGGAAAGATGGTTTTTTATTATGATAAGTAATGACAAACATTGTGACCTCTACTTCTTCATTTGAGTAATTAAAGGAGGTAGCGTTAATAGCTCCATTTTTTTGTACATCCATTGTGACATCCTTTGCTCTAAACGGTATCCATTCTGGTACAACTAGTTCTTTTTGTACATCTTTAGGTAATTGATTAACTACTTGCTTTACAGTTTTAGGATATTCTTTTTTTAATGATTCAACTGCACCGTTGCCATGCGAACAAGCAGTTAACAGAAGAATTAAGAATAAAAAACTAAATTTTTTCAATCCACTTCCCCCTTCTTTTCCAAATCTATTGTTTCATTTTTCTACTTAATATCTCTTAATATCGTCATATTAGTCTTAAAATAAATAAAAACTGCCTGAAGTATACGAGGCAGCCTTAAAACCTATTTTTAAGGTTCAACAATTACGATTTTACCTTTTTGCACATATAGCAATATTTCTGCGTTATCTGTTTCATTGCGGTATGTATAACATGTAAGATCAAAAAACCCACCGTGTGAAACATCATGAACTGTATCAACTAATTTGTATTTATTACCTCTGAATTCAATTTTTCTTTCAATTGATGGCTGTTCGGTTAAAATTTGTTCCTTTGATCGAAAATTCATCTAATCACTCCTTTAGTCACGATTAGTATAGCCATTTTCTTAGTTTTCAATTTTATGCCCTGTTCTGAATCCAATTACATATCCGTCCAAGTCTTGTACTTTGAACTCCTTCCAAACTCCCCATTCATATTCGCTTAATTCAGGCTCGGAAACGATTATTCATTCTATATCAAGAGCAAATTTTAAAAATTGAACAAACAAAATCGATTGTTCTTCCATCATTATTTCTTCCGCTGAGAGTATTGCATAGTCTAGTGCAAGTCCATCAATAAATGAAACAATCATTCTTGCTAAAACTTCACTATCATACTTTTTACTAAATTCTTTGTTTTTTTGACCTTCTTTTATGACATCAGAAAAGATTTTAGTACCATAAAAGTATCGTTCTTGCCCATACCTTTTTCTTCGTTCATCATTTCTCCCAGTTATGAAAAACTCTAAAGTAACTGGTGCCAAAGGATCCATTCGATCATTTGGCACTCTGCTTTTACCGAACATTCTTAATAAAAGTAATTCCCAATATGAATCTACATTTTGATTCAATAATTCACTTGTCTCTTCAGACACTCTCAATAGTGACTCATATAAAAGTGATTCAAACACTTCTTCTTTATTAGCAAAATATTGATATAACCCACCTCTACTAACATTTGATGCGTCCATCACATGCTTCATAGTCGTTCTTTCATACCCATTTTCAATAAACACTTGTTTTGCAGCTTCTAATATTTTAGTTCGACGTTGCTGTTGGTGCTCCTTGCTGACTTTCGGAGACATCTTTCTTCCCCCGCTCTACTCTATTTTTCGTTAAGAATCCTATTAACGAGACAAATACTAAAAGTGATGCAGTTATAATAAATGTTGGAATGACACCTAATACTGTTGATAGCCATCCACCTAATAAAGGTCCGATAATAGTTGCTGTTGTAGTAACACTTCCTATTACGCCAAATACTCTACCAGTTAACTCAACAGGGGTATCGACTTGAACAGATGCTTGGAATGGAACAAATACTAAGCAAGCTGCAAATCCTGCAAACAAACCTAATAATGGTGCCCAAATAATTGAAAAATTGAGATTAAAATGTGTGAATAAAGCCATCATACCAAAACCAATTCCCATTCCACAAACCCCAATTAGCATTAAATTATAGGCACGATAATTTGTTTTTTTCGCTAAAATTAAACTAGAAAAAAACATTCCTACTCCAGATCCTGTTACTAAATAGCCGAATAAACCTGGCGACGCATGTTTAAGTTCCCTAATTAAAACTATAATTTGCGAATCAGATAACTGCAAGATTAAGAGACTAAAACCTAAAAATAGCATACCTACTAAAATCTGAGTATTTGATTTAATAAATGTAACGCCCTCCATAAATTCAGATTTATAGGAAGATTTAGCTTGATCTTTCACTTTTTCTTCTTTAATCTGCTGGGCAACTTTTGGAAGCATGAAAATTAAGATCGCAGAGATAATAAATGATACTGAATTAATATAAAATACTGGCGTTGTTCCAGCTGCCGATACGAGTATCCCACTCAAAATCGGTCCAAAAATTTTTGTAGCTGAGTCAATCATAGTTGTAATTGACATAGCGCTCTTTATTTCATCATTCGGAACTAGTTCTTTTAACTTACCATTTTTCGCAGGATTAAAAACAGCTGAAAACAATCCGATGATAAACAAACAAATATAGACCATCCACAAAGTATTTGCTAATGCCAGTAAAACAAATAAACCAGCACGGACAATGTCAGATAAAACCATTAATTGCTTTCTACTAAAACGATCTGCTATCGTTCCCGCAACAGGTCCTAATAACGCCATCGGAACAGCGAGACATAAAATAATAAATGATACTTCAATTGGTGAAGCATTCCATTTTAACCCTACAAGCGTAATGATTGCGACAATACTTAACCAATCACCAATATTTGAAATCGCTTGAGCAACCATTAATGTTAAGAAACCTTTATTATTCATTAGACCCTTCATCTTGCTTAGCCCCCTCGAAACCGACACGCATGTCGTTTTTATTTAATTATAACGACACTGATGTCGTTTTTCAATTACTTTTTCTGAAAATTTGCTATATTACTCGTTAAATTTTATTCAAAAATGGAATTAAAAGTATTATTTTTTTAGGTTGCCAATTTTCTTTAACCCATTTTCCGTATACCAAATGGGTCTGTTAAATAAATTTCTTTAGTAACGAAAATGCCAATTACTTTTTTTCCTACACATTTTTAATATATTCTTTAGTAAAATAAAGATAGATGTAGATAAGGAGACGTGTAAAGAAAAGTGAAAGTATATAAACCAAAGATTTTAACAATATTCATTTTTGCCATATTTGGTATACTATTTCTTTTTATACTTTTGATGGCAATAACAAGTACAAAGCATTTCTCAATTTCAAAAATTTTTGTAATCATTGGCTTCTTGGTATTTATCTTTTTACTTTTTTGGGATTCAATAAAATTTTGGAATTATCGTAAAAAAGGGATCGGGATATACTGGGACGAGGAAGGTGTAGTTGTAGACTTCGTTGGTAATAAAATATTTTGGGATGAAATTGAAAATATTGAATTTATTAAAACAAAATCTTCCAGAACTACCTTTGTTCGTGTTCATTATTCGAAAGAAGAGCAAGTTCGTTTAAGACATAAACTTCCCTTAAAAAATATTTTTTGGAGATATAGTGGGAGTATTGAATGGTTTGAAATTGAAAAACCAAAGGAAATGCATACTAATCTAGTAAATTATTGGGAAAAGAAAAAGTTTTATTTTAAATAAAGTCTTTGTTAAATTTAAAACTTGATTTTTGAGCTAAAGAAAAGGACCACAATTACGCTTAAATTCAATGTAAGTGATACCTTTTGAACTAACTGCTTTTTAACTCATCTCAAATTTCCACGATTCCGGTTTTTCAAATAATACACAAAAGGACCCTATAAAATAGACTTTTTAAGTGTCTATTCTATAGGGTCCTTTTTAGTAGAAGCGCTAGTCTTTTTAATTCAACTAATGTTTCTGTTATTAACTTGAACTACTTACCACTTAACACCCTTACAGGTTGTTTGAAGTGGGAGATTCTTGGGAACAAAGCATACTTACTAGTGATTCTTTACCAGCAGAGGTTACTTTTATTTACCAAGCTAACCCCGTAGTTCCTACGGTGTACGTCGCCATGAGGTGTAATCACACAAACTTGATTTGACTTATTTCGACAATATCCATTTTGCTATATCTTCTAAAACATTCCTATCCACGGATTGTGGAATATTATATTCATTCCAAATGTCTTTCAAAGTACCAAATACTGCTTTCATAAACATGTGGTTCAAACCTGGATAGAGCTTGAATGTGACATCGGGGTGGTCTTTTAACATTTCACGGTATCGATTGAAATCTTTTTCAACGGAAACCTGTACATCTTTATCACCCTGTACGACGAAAATCGCTTTTTTATTTTGCGATAGATAATCCTTTGTAGGATGTTGATTCATTTCTTTAAAATACCAAGCATAAACAGAACCGAACAAAATGGTCTGCTCCGCCATCTCAACCGTCATGTCGGATATGGCATCAAACTTGTTTTGCAGTTCTTTTACTTGCTTTAAATCGATCTCTTGTTGAGATGCCTCAAGCTGCTTTATGGAATCTTCATTTTGGTTTAGGATAACTTCTTCAAGTGTTCGAGGAGTGCCGGCTAAGATTATTAAGCCTGCCACATCTCCGCCTTCTGCATCGATTCTTGGAGCAAGCGTCCCGCCTAAACTATGTCCAATTATGAAAATGCGATTTGCATCCACACGGGGATCTTTTTTTAGCATTTCAACAGCCATAATAGCGTCCTCTAAGACCTCTTCTTTGACTGAAAGCTTACCGCCGAGTTCTTGAACCATCTGCTTACCAAAAGCGAATGTTCTCTTGTCATACAGAAGCGATGCAATCCCTTGATTTGCAAGTCCATCAGCAAGGTCTCGAAAAAACTTGTTTGCACCAATGGTTTCATCTTTATCTAAGGCACCTGAACCGTGTACAAATACAACTGCAGGGACTTTTTCAGTATGAGAATCTGGCAACGTCAATATCCCTTCCAACGGATAGTCGGCGTTTGCAACAACTTTAATTTGTTCTATCATTTTTAACCTCCTATACAAACTAAATACAGATTCGCTTAAAAATTAAATTTTCCTTGTTCAACTATACTGCCATTAATTGTATAAGGAACACAGGTTTTTTATGTATAAAGCATGCAGCACCAGTTTACATAATGGACCTTATCGGCAATGAAAAAAGAATCTTCAAATTTTTGAAGATCCTTTTTTCCATTTGTTCAATCAAATCTTTTTATATATTGTAAAATAAACTTGACTGTAAACAAAACTTTACGTAAAATAAACTTAACATTATATTGAAGGTTAGTGATAAACCGTGAAAAATAATATTAAAGATTTAAGAGAAACAAGAGGAATTTCTCAAGAAAAATTAGCAAATATGCTAGATGTTTCTAGGCAAACTATTATTTCTATTGAGAAAGGAAAATTTAACCCATCTTTGCAGTTAGCTTTTAAATTTTCTAAAGTTTTTAGTTTAAGTATCGAAGAAATATTTCAACCAGAGGAGGAATGAGAAAATGACATTAAATGTATCTAAAATAATTTCTTACTTATTTTCAGTTTTATTGATCAGTTTAGGAATAATTTTTATTTTTGTTTTAAAATCTCAATTCTTAATGTTTGGATTGTTATTACTAGCAACTGGTTTTCAAAGCATTTTATTAGAGAGATATATTCCAAAGGATACCATGAAAGATGAAAGACATAAATTTATTATCTATAAGAGTAGTACTTTTGCATATGTAATAGAAACACTCATTATTTTTACTTTAGCAATATTATATTCACTAAATAAAATATCTGATATAAAAACAATGCTAATTGTATTAATAATATTTAATACATTGCCCTTTATTATATCAACAATTTATAATGCTAAAAAACATTGAATAAAAAGAACTAAATCCTTTTTAGATTTAGTCTTTTCTTAATCATTTCTTATTGAGGCTTAACCCATGTAAGAGCTGGAAAAGGAGTAATGAAAGTCTTGTTTAAACGTAATATCACACCTTTACCTTCATTGTTTTCAATAAGGAGTGCAGTCAAACCACCGGCAGATATAGTAATAATTTCAGCTATAAGCGCAACTATAGCACCTGGTCCAGGAAGAATAGGAGCCAGTTTTACTGAGATTGCAGATAATGTTCCTCCCCCTATAGCGATATTTCTTAATGCTTTTGTATCAGAATCATTCAGATAAATATTCCATCCCCACCAATGTGAAACGACTTTAGTTACACCTTTAGTAGCTTTAGCTTGTTCCTCGAATACTGGGTCTGCTTCTAGTGCACTATTATAAAAAGATATAGTATTTTCTGTAGGTGTAAAAACTTGATAAGTTGGTGTTTCTTCATCCAATAATTCTTGATTAATGTCTGTATTCATTTGACTAAGTTCAGCTGAAACGCTTGCATATTCATCTATAGTTAATACTTGTTGTAGAGCTGTGTTATCTGTTATTTCAAATCGGAATCCATTAAGTTTAATGTATGGATCAGCTTTTTGAATAGTTTCTTCACTTAAATCTGAAACTGTTCCACCGATAGTGCGAGGGTCAGGTATCTCACTTGTTGTATAAGAACTAATTGAATTTGAAGTTTTAATTGGACTGGTCTCAGCAGCCTTAGTGGAAAGGGGCGATGCGAGGCTACCAGCTAATAGACCTGTAATAATTAATGGTTTTGTTACATTTTTTAATAATATTCTTTTCATAATAATTTCTCCTTTTCTAATAAATTTAATTGTTATTTATAGTTGCTACTGTTGACTAACAGCTTAAGTATCTTTTAATTCAAATTATTGGTCAATTGGGTTATTCATTCCCTCGATATGTAGCTGATTCGTATATTTTCGAGTTTTAAACGACAAAAAATAACATAGTTAATTAGGGAAAATTGGGTTAATTTTGTAAAAAAAGGAAATTTCGATTAAAAAAAGCCTACCATTATTGGTAGACTATAAAAAATGATGTAGTTTACATAAGTACGCTTATCGGCAATAAAAAAAGGACCTTCCAAGGAAGATTCTTTTTTTTGCTGCTTATATAACTATCGCAGTGATAGCTGAACATGAGCGTATTAAAAAGTCGATTTCTGCGATTGTTGGACATATAAGGCAAGGAAAATAGTAATAAAGAAACTAAGAATCAGAATTTTTGTAGTTTGTAAATCCTGGAATTGAACTTTCCAATTGATAACGGAAAAGAGTTTGTTTCGAAAAAATTTAGATGTCTAATCTAATTACTATTGGTATAAAATTTAAGATTCATTGGTGGCTTTCCCCAAAGTTTTGCACTTTTATAAGTAGCATCACTCGTAGAGCAACCTAAATTAACGCTTGAATACGCATCAGTACGACAAAAACCCCACCAAATATCTATAGCATAAGTTGTTAGAGTAGGGTCAACCCCTGAATCTTGTACATAATAAGTGTCGGTAGTATACCCACTATAATTTGTTATTAATTGTGGTGTAACAACCTGTGATCCAAATGGAACCCTAGCATCAATTGTGGATTTTTTCATTGCAACAATACCATCAGTTGGAAGTTTATTAGAAGCTGTATACCTTTTTACACCTGGTGTAATATATTGGCTTGCTGTATAAGCAGTTACATTTTGAGCAGGTTCCGTAAAGTAACCAGGAACTGAATCTGTACTGGCAGATGCCAACAATGGTGTTAAACCAAAAATTAAACTTATGATAAAAAGTATGTTCAATTTCTTTCTCATGTAATTTCCTCTCCCACTTAAAAGTACTTTTATTTAATTTTTCTTCCATCTGATTTTATTAAAAATATATACTTAAATTAATGATTTTACTTTCAATTCATGTTTTCCCAATAAAAGTCTGGTACAGTTGCAATAAATAAATTATTATGGGTAAAATCTAAATCTGTAATAATTCCTTTTTTAAATTTATATATACTTTTTGTTATCCACTCATTATTATCACCTCCTAAATTAATTAAATAAATTGTTCCATTTTCAGAGATTCCAAATAAATTGTTTCTCTTTTTAATTAATATACTTATTTGATCATTGATTTCAAGTTTGTGCCAACTGTAATCTTTTAAATTATGAATCCATATTGATTGCTCTGATTGAACAACTAAATAATCATCACCAATTAGCCGTAGATTTGAGGGAGCACCTAATTTATGAGGTAAATTTAAATGAATCCATTTATCATGGTTTTTGAGAATTACTTTCCAATCATTTGTTAAAAGTATTAAAGTACCCTTATCAGAAATTTGAAGTGAAATGATAGAGAGAGATTTAGGCACACTATTTTTCTTCCAATTTTCACCATCATCGTTTGTTGTGTATATATAATTGTCAGATAAAACAGCAATGTTATTGTTCTGTGAATAATCCATTTTCTCAATTTTTGTCTTTAATGTTAAAATTCTCTTCTTTTTATTTCCAGATGAGTTAAGTCGTAAAATCTCTGATTCAGTTGCAACATATAATTCGTTATTGGAATTAATCCATGCATTGAGTATATTTTGATTAAAGTCAAGTTTATCCCATGTTTTTCCGGAATTTCCACTTAATTCTACGAAAGGTTGCACTGCAAAATTAAACACTCTTGGCTTTCGATCTCCCCATTTAACCAAATTTTTATTATTAGTTGAAATCCCCTTAATAGCCCTTCCTTTTTCATTTAATAATAATTTAGGTGAACTGGAATTTAATGATATAGTATATAAACCTCCTCCGTGTGGCACTTTGTGCATTACGTCTGTAACTTCCGCATTTTTAGGGTCGAAGCTAATTCGTGTAAATAATTTATTTCTATCAGTACCCAAAATGGTTATACTTGGTTTCCCTTCGATAAGATCAAGAGTATACTGGTAACCTGTAGCCCAATCCAATCCTTTCTGGAGACCATATTTTTTTTTTGCTATATTTAGTAGGTATGGACTATCAAACTTAATATCCTCCAATTTTATCGTTCCATTATTATCCCCTACATGCTCACGGCTAAAGGATATTTTCCCTTGAGAAATTCCTATAGATAATAATTTTTGATTTGATGCACTAAATTCCATATTCCAATTATACCGTTTCCCAGTTTCTCCCTTTGAACCTTCCAAATTTTCGTCGACACTTGTTATCCTCGTTAAAGAAGCATTTTTATTCCATGTTTTTGCTCTATTTAAGCCAAGATATATAGCCTCCTTAAGTGTTAATTCTTTGTTATTACTCTCGTTATGCACGGTTTTTTTTTCACTATTTATCTCTATGTAAAAGAAGCTGAACACTATTAAAATGGTAACTAAAAAATAAATTAGAATTTTTCCACTTTTCATTTTTGATTAATCTCCATTCTGAATTTGTTAAAAACTGGTATTTAGTTTCATTATTTACAATGTTAATACTCCTGTCCATAAGTTAAATTGCTGAATTTTATCTTCTTTTGTAGAATATGGGGTAGCTTCAGTATTCCTCACTGTACCCCTCTTTAAAATAGAATTTTTTTCACTATCCTGAACACCAAACAAACGAAAATCACTTTTTTTCTAATGAATATCACATTCATTTCTAGTTTACATAAAAGTTCTTAACGGAAGTCAAAAAAAGGCCCACTCCTTGTGAATCAAGGGGTGGGCAATTCCGCTTTTTCTCACGATATACAGGTTTTTATACATCGTTGATCTAACAGGATTTTGGGATACTCATCTATCATAACTTATTCGTCAATTTTTGTATAAAATCCTGCATAATTTTTATTTGATAGTTTTATAGTTATTCTAATTTCAATATAGTGATTAGGAGACACTTCTATCAAAAGAACTTCTCCTTTCAATTAAACTATTCATAACTTGATTAACTTCAAAATTTAATCATTTACCTATTTCTAGCAACAAAAGCATCAAAGTCAGTTATAAACCAACTATAAAGATAAATAGCAGGGTCAACCCTGCTTCATTGTTTTAAGGAAAAGACTTCTCTATTTATTTTAAATAGAGCTTCTGAATGTTATATTGTATAACTAGTTTTCCCCCGCTCTTAATCAAAAAGTTTTTTGCCCCTTGACCGATTGACTAGACGCCCTTCCTTCCTGCCGGTAAGGTTCGGGTGCCCTACCGGTGAAGAAGCTTAGTCGGATTGCGCTGTTTTACGATTCGGAAGGCAAAAGGGAAAAATAACAATAAAAAGCAGCCGATTAATCGGCTGCTTCCTTATGGTCTTTTATTCTTTTATTCTTTTATTCTTTTATTCTTTTATTCTTTTATTCTTTTATTCTCTTGATCTTAAAGGTTTTCGGTTCGTTCGGTATGACGGCTTGCCATAAATGGAACAGGAACCTACAGAATGTAGGCGCACGTCCGTACAAGCCGTAGTTATCGATCCATTTAATATCTAAGTGACACGTACGGATTGACGGAAAGACGCCCTTCTCTTTCTGTACAGTCCGTAGTGCTGCCACCCAAAATATATCTATAAATCTCTTATCCCTTAAGGGATTGATTCTCTAAAAACGGTCGTCTTCATCATTTAAAACATCCAAGTAAATCCACTTTTTCGACAGCTAGGAATCATTAAAATGCCCCTCTTATTCGTAGGCTTTTATCCAATGAAAAATCTCTTCTGACACAAACACTTTGTTACCTCTCATTTCACCGTATAGATAAGAAAGAAATGCACTCCAAGCATACACTTCATTGTAGCTGTTATTCTTATTAATAAAAGCCAATATTTCCTTTAATTCTTTTACAAAATGATAATTTAAGTTTGAAGTTTTATATTTTTTTATGTATTCATTAATAAAATTCGTATTTTTTAATGTTAAATACATTAATAGAGCAGTTGCTTTTGAAGGTGTAACATCGAGAGAATAGGTAAGGGCCTTAATTTTTTCATTCAGCTCATAAGGCACTTTTAGCGTTATCCGATCACTATCAGAACCTAGACTCACTCTTTGTAAAGAATGCCTACCGAGATCACCGATTAGTAACGTAGAATTATACCAGTAATCTCTTTTGAAATTCTGAGATAATATTTCAATGACTAGTTTAGAAGATAATCCTTCTCTGCAAATGTTTTCACCAAGATCCTTAACCGTTTGATCCGTCAGATAAGCAATACGTGAAATACATTCTTTTAATGCTAATGGAATGGATTGATGCATTCAATTCAATTTGGAAATCAATTAATTCGATTCCGTATACACTTAAGACAAGTGGACGTCGCAAAACATTATCTATCTCGGTTGAAGCCACAAAAAGTTGTCATTAAAGAACAAGAACAACGCTGGGGTAGTTGTACACCTGCTGGAAACATCTTCTTAAATTGGCGTATCTTTTTAGCCCCCACTTCTATCATTGATTATGTACTCGCTCATGAATTAGTTCACTTAAAACATATGAACCATTCCAAAGAATACTGGGATACCTTACAGATGCTACTACCAGATTATGAACAACGAAAAGAATGGTTAAAAATCAACGATGGTACCCTAACCATATAAAAATGTCTGAAAATCACATTGGATTTTCAGACATTTTTTAATATTACTATTTAGTTAACATTCGCAAAGTATTCGACTAGTAAATAAACAAAACTAGAATTCTCATTGCTTTTCTAATGGAATTGGACTTTTTAAAGTTTCGATTTTGTTTAAGATCTCTTGATTTTTGGGTCACTAAACAACAATTCCATCTCTTCATAAATCAATTCTTCATCTTCCCAATTAGTTATGACTTTAGATTTTGAAAATATACGAGTATATTTGCGGTTGGTTGCTTCGATTGAGTGGAAAAAGAGAGCTCTAATGATTCTAGTCTTTTGATGATGGCTAACCGTTGATAAGATTCCAGTGGACCAAGCTCAAGTGTTAACCTTAATCGATCATCCTTCAATCGGTAGTACCAGAAAGTAAACGTACTATTATGCCACCACCATTTCTCACGTGTAACCCCATACATTTGTTCCAGTTCTCGAAATATCGCAATAAGAAATGAGGCGTTACGATTCTGAATATGATAATAATTCGCGTCGATACAATGTCTCTCAGTAAATTTTATAAATGCTTCCTCAGGAATTTTTGCAGTTACATTGGAAGCATAATGAGTTACTTTTTCATGTTGTTCTTCCGTTTCTGTCTGCATGGTTTCCATAGCTAATGCTATCTTCATATTGGGATCATGGTATAAACTCTCCATCCCCTCTACAATTTCTTGTTTATTCGCCCAATCTGAAATTTCGAACATTTGAGTATGTATTTTTGTATATTTCTTTCCATCTAATTTAGCTGAGGTTCGAAAAGATATAATTTTATGGGCAAATTATGGGCAGTTAACCTCTTTGTATAGGACCCGTCATTTTTAATAAGTAAAAGTATGTAATAAGTACAGAGCTTTATACCAAAACACTGATAGTTTCAAACAGCCTATATTAGTAAAAAGAGGATATTACAAATTATGTAATATCCCAAAACAACTCTTTACTATTGCAATATAGAATTCATTAAAATATTTACAATTTAATAGCCAAATTCAAACAATTAAATAATATCTCAGATATTACACACATGTAAAATAGGAAGAAAATAAAATGTTCTTCAATTTCCATTAATAAAGCCTTATTTAATTACCCAATATTCACCAATTTTAGTCATGTAATGATCGGTTTCTTCAACTAAGACTAGTGATCCAGCATCAAATTGCAGATATAAACATGCTGACTTTTTACCAAGTGTACATTTAGGGAACCAACTCTCTCCAAATATTTTTTCTAAATATAATAATTTAGAACTTTTTTCAAATTCAATTTGAATATCATCTCCTAAACAAAGTAAGCCCAATCCATTTATTGAGCAAACTTGAAAATAAGATTCAAGAATTAGTTCAATTTGTTCTTCTTTGATGTTGCTAAAAATAATAAACTCTTTTTTATTTCTAGAATTAAAAAAATTATAACTAATTCCTTCTTCGAAAAACAAAGCTTTATAACTTTCTAAAATATCACTATCATATTGATAGATTACTTTTTTAACATCTTTTTTCAGTAATTTTGTCAAATCCTTAAAATCACTATCACCAAAATATGTTTCATAGAAGTTACAATTTCTATTTGATATATATAATTGCTGATTTTTTGTTGGATTAATCTTTTGAAATTTTAAATACATACATAAACTCCTATTCTAACAGACTCACTCCCAGTTTATTCTCTTCCTGGAGGGGTAAATAAAATAATGCTTATTCTTTTTATATCTCCAATGAAAATGAAGGACTTTTTTAGTTGTCCGTTTTTTATTTTCTCTTATTTGATGGTAATCTATTCCAAATAATCTTGAATCAGTAGTTTTATTTGCTTTTTTTCTTCTATTAATAACTGCAAATATTCTACCATCCTTGCTTGGACCTTTAACATCCCACTTCCTATTTTCCCAAGATTTCTTAATATAACTTTTTGAAGCCTTGTATCCCTTTTTACCATATTTTCCTAGTATTTTTCCCAATTGCCCAATTATTTGTCTATAATTTCCATCTGGATCAATAAATTTCACTGGGTTATTGTTTGCATACACATAACCATTTTGTGTAAGTATATCATCCTCATCTCCAGTATCTGGATCAAGTGATAAAAATACACCATGTGTAGGATGATAATATCTTGCAATCAAGTAATAGAAACCTGTATCTTCATCGTATTGATAACCCGCATAACGGTATGGGTTATCATTTACTACAGTATCTTCTTCTGTTTTTAATGGGTTACCCCACGCATCGTATTCATAAGATGCGACAACTTGGCCATTTTTATCTGTTAAAGCAATAACATCGCCATGTGCATTGTAATGATAGAAATATTTTTCGGTTCCCTTCTTCATCGCGAGTAGTTGGCCAGATTCAGAATAAATAAACGACTTTGTTACCTGATTTTGTCCATCCGTTTCATACTCTTATTCTAATAATAATAAATTGTATTTTACTGATAAAAGTAAAGATAATACAAAACAATTGTTTGTAAGAGATTTGAAAACCCATCAAATAAGACAATTAACAACCGAACTAAGTTATATGGATTTTATTAAAATTGACAAAAAACAAAATATTATATTCATGAGGGTTATGTTAAGAAATGAATTCCGGAATTTTCATATTGCAACTTATAATATTAAAACAAATAACTTAAAAATATGGAATGAATCTAATAATGATAATAGTATCTTGGATTTTGATTATAACCAAAGTGACAATTTAGCCGTTGTTTCATTTTCTGTTGCAGAAGCTACAGAAAAACTTGAGGAGGCTAATAAAAATCAAACTACTATGTCTCCTCCAAAATATAGTATAGATATTTTGGATACTGAAGGAAAAATTGAAAGACATATAAATAATATTGAGAAGTTTATCACAGGTGTTTCTCTCTCATCAGATAAAAGGTCAATATTATTAAGTTTCAATGAATCTTTAAATAGTTCAATAACTCAGGTTGAAGAGATTAATGTTAGTACAGGTATGGAAAATACTATTCTTAAAAGTAAGAGTAATTATTCGAATATAAGAGCTGTAAAATACGACGTTAATAAAAAAGGATTCTTTTTTTTATCAAGTTTGAATAATAGTAAGAATTATAATGCAATAGAAATACCAAAGAAAAGTATGCTTTCATATTATAATTTTAAAACCAAGAAAGTAAAAACATTATGGAATACAGATAAAGGAGTAATAGTTAGTTATTCAATAGGTATAAAAAAAAATAAATAAAATTTGGATTAATCCACATTTCCTATTTCTTAAAATATGGAAATGTGGATTTTGTTTTAAATGTTTTTAAAAAAAATACCATAATATATAAGATGCTTTTAGGGGATTATAACCAACAATAATAAAAGTTAAGGAGTAATATGAAATGAAAATTTTACTACTTTTTATACTGGTTATAAACAATTCGATAGGAAATGTTCAAATTCGGGATCAAAATAATGACTTAACAAACGTTGTAAAGGAGTTTTTACCCAAAAATTCTATACTAATTAGTCCAGAAAAACCTCCCAATACAAAGCCAATTCAACTTTATGACTTTAATCATGATGGGATCAATGAAATAATAGTAACATATGAGACTAAAGCACAGACTCAACCTTCCCCTTCTCAGTACGGAGCAATTTTATTAATGAACGATAATAACAAATGGCGAAAAATATGGGAGACAGAAACACAAGGAGTCGGTTTGTATTTTTCCGGCTTAGCTGACATTACGGGTGACGGTACAAAAGAGTATCTATTTGGTGTAACTATCGGTGCCGCAGTTGGTGGCAATCTTGATGTTTATAAATGGTCAAATAATAAATTTAAACAAATTGCCGATATCCCAAATAATGAAATTGATCTAGTAATTGAGAAAAATAAAGTAGGAATTGCAGTTTGGCAGATGTTTTTAGTAGATAGTTATTTAGTGGATGTTATGAGTTGGAATGGTAGTAAGATTGTTTTTGATGAACAATTATTTTCGAAGTACTATCCAACAATAGATAATTTTTATAAAGAAAAAATATCAAAGTTGAATGCCTGGTTTTATTGGTATTGCCTCGCAGATTCACAAATAAAAGCTAATTTATTTGATGAAGCTTCCACATCTATTAAAAAAGGGAAAGAACTAGCAGATAAACAAAATATGCCCGACATAGTTCAAAAATTTAATGAATTAGATAAAAGACTTGCTTTAAAGAAAAAAATATTTTCAACAGCAAACAAAAAGTGATGATATCCTTAATTTAATAAACATATGATATCCCGCTAACCCATGCATAGTTGAACATTATAAAGGCTGCTTCGGCAGTCTTATTTAATTGCGCTTAATTAGATCCTAATTTAGTTGATTTTAATCGTAAAAGTATAATAGATTGAGGAAGATACAATTAATTATTTACATATTTTATTAATTCCTTTTTCAACTAGGGGTCCTGCCGTCAAAACGCGGATTTTATACGCTAAGGGATATATTAAACAGAAACAGCCTGATTTCTTTACTCTAAGTAAAAAAATCAGGCTGTTTTATATTTTTAAAGGACGTAATTCAGTACCTGAGTACGAGAACTCAGACTTAAACGAATACTCTCCTAAAAAATTAATATGCTCCCATGCTAATGGTGAAACATGTGATAGTTATTCTTCGTGATAATGTCCTGTTCTTTTCATATGTTCCAGTACTTTTGAAAGATAAACTGTATTCGAAATACTGATTGAATTAATTATAAGATTTAAACAGCTTGCCCTTTGTAACTGATCCTGTATAGATTTTTCTCTAAATTCTCCTTGTTTTCCAAAGAAGATAGCTCTAGCTAATGCGTTCATCGCTTCCCCTTTATTTAGTCCACGTTGTACTCTTCGACGTAAAAATATAGTCTAATATAAATAAAGTCTTTTCAATTCGTCCTATTTCCCTACCAAATTGATTATTTGCAGCTAAACCTTGTGCATTAGACTCAGTCACATTCCCCCATGCATCATATGAATATGTAGCAACCATTTGGTTATTATCATCTGTTAATTTAATAACATCGCCATGAGAATTATAATGATAATAAAGCAGTTGCCCTTGGGTTTTCATCGCAAGACGCTGACCAGTTGCTGAATAAACATAAGATCGTAAAACTACACCATCACCATCAGTTTCATATAAGAGGTTAATACTGTCTCCATCATAAAAATACTTAGTTATTACACCATCAACAGTCTTCTCAATACGACGGCCTTGTTCATCATATTTATATGTCGCAAATGGTGTACTTTCTCCGTTTTTCGTAACTGAAATTAGTTGGCCTAATGGATTCCACTTGTAATGATAATCTCCATCATCTGTTCGATTACCATCAGAATCATACTGAATTGGGTCATTACCATATTCAGTTAATTGATTTTCATTATTAAATTGGGAGTTTGTTTCAGTTATTACACCATCTTTAGTTACTTTCATATTTGTACGGTACCAAACCCGTCATAACTATAAACCTTTTTTGTTCCATCTGGAAGTTCTTCAGATGTTAATTGATTCAAAGAATCATATTTGTAAACAACTTGGCTGTTTGATAAAGTTACTTTTGTACGATTAATATTTTTATCGTACTCTATAGTTTCAAAATTAAAATGAGATAGCCATATCTTCTATAAATAATTAATTGAACGAATAAAATAAATGTTAATCACTAAATTCCCTAAATAATGTCTCTAATTCTTTATAATCATAATAATCCCCATCACTTATAAACTTTTCAATCTCTACTGTGCCATCATTCATAAATTCTACCTCCCATCGTTCACCTGGTACACGAATAGCTATCATAATGCCTTCATCACGAACTTTTTTTAAACTATATGCTATATTACTTTCTTCCAACTTATTTAAAAAGGCATTTAAATCCAAATTCACTAGTCTCAGCTCCTAAATTTATTTTTCTTTAGTCAATACAGATCTTTTTAGCATAATATTTCCTTTAATAAAAGAACTGATTCTTTGGAAGGGAATCAGTTCTTTTATATTTTTTACAAGTACAGACTATTAAAATCTAATTTTTATATAACCAATTTTGGTACGAATTAAATTTAAAATTTCAAGCTTATATTAACAATTAACTATCCCAATACAATTTACAAATTAAAAAAATCCGTTCAACCTTCCCATTCTTAGGATGGGGTTTATAGTTATTATACATTCGTATATTGCTTTTTAGCATATACAATTCCCCATGAGATGGATTTTAATTTAAAAATCTATTTACCCTTTTTAGATCTTTTAGAATTAGAACCTTTATTAAATTCTTTATCGGTAAGTAATTTCTTTGCTTTTTTAGCATTTTTAAGTCCCTTTTTTGCAGCTTCTTCGATTTCCTCAATTGTATTATCTAACCATTCAGTTGGAAATTCTTTTCTAATGCTACCTTTTTTTTCTTTTGAAATTATTTCATCTGCAGTTATTCTATTTACTTTTACCTTTTTTACCTTTTTTGCTTTTTTTGCTTTAATTTTATTTCCAACGTAGATTCCTCCACCAACTGCAATAGCAGTACCTGCAACACTCCCTGCAGTTGAACCCATTGGCTCGTCCCATATACCAATACCAGCTTGTGATTTACCATTCGTATCAATATATTGTATTGGATTATTACTTACATAAGTATATCCGTTTTGGGTTACAGATTCCATTTGCACTGTTATTCTCACTTTTCACACAATTATACGATGACATATATTGGAAGTAATATACCCTTTAGCCTAAGCAAAATCAACTATTAGGTTTAACCAAACTCTACTTATAAATAGAAACGGTATAAAAGAATAGATCCGTCATTACGACTAAAAACTAAATAAGTATATGTTATGAATGCTAGTAAACTTATTTGATCTGTTGCTCAAATGTTCATTGATAATTAATTATGACGATGTATGATCGGAAAAATGATCATTTCTAAACCGCTTGGGAGTTAAACCTGTGTATTTTTTAAAGATTTTTATAAAGTAACTTTGGTCGTTAAAATTTAACGATGTGCCGATGTCTGAAATCGAATAATTTGTTAATTGTAATAGCTTTTTTGCTTCGTCAATTCGTTTCCTTTGAATGTATTCACTTATTGGTATACCAACTTCTTTTTTAAAAAATGATGATAGGTAATTCGGGCTTAACCGACATATTTGTGCAAGATGATCAAGGGTGATATCGTCATAAAGATGGTCATAAATATAATGTTGACAAGCTGTAATTGTTGGAGAATATCTTTCTTCATTTAATTGGTGCACACGTTTGGTAAAATCCATTATCGCTTCTTCCGTTAATATTAATATTGCTTTTAAGCTTCCTAATTCCTCGAGTTGTTGAATATAGAAATCACTTAAGGTAAAGGCAGTTTCATCATTTAAACCACCTTCAATAGCCGCTCTGCAAACAAGAGCAATCCCAGTTATCATTAAATTTTTTTCACTTCTTAGGCGATTTCGTTTCGACAATAATCCTAATTCCGCCTCACCGATTATAGAGTAATCGAAGATATCCTTTAATTTATCTATCCTTCCGTTTTTGACATAATCAAGCAAAACCCGTTCATATGAAAGATTGGAATGAAAAATAAAATTCCTTCTCCCTTTTGAAAGCTCAAGTTCCGGATTTTCTAATACAATCATATCAAGGTTCAACTCTTCATTATTTTGAATGACCATCGTTTGATCAAGCTTTTTATGATACATCAAATAATAAACCAATAGACTGATCGTTAGGAATTGTTGACTATCAATAATTGGGATTGAATAATAGTATTCAATGAGTTTCCTTTTATTTAGATTTCCATTAAAAGCATCTATGATCTTGCTTATCATTTCACCAGATATTTCTGAATCAAGCGTAGGACCTAAAACAATGGTACCTAAAAATAGATTCATTTTTTTAAGATTGACAAAGAAAAAGTTCAAATTTGAATTAGAGAAGAATATAGGAAAATCCTTTGGATTATCTTCAAAAGTATACACACTAATCTGCTCTTTGAACGGGCTGTTGTATGGATGATCCCGTAGTTCTTTACTTGAAAAATCGTATTCAATCTCACCAAATTGATTGACATAATAAACAGGTATCTTATGAACTTTATAAATAAGCTCACATATATATTGTAAATCTTGTATGTCTATTTCCATTGATTCTATACTCTCCCTTCAATATCTTTTTAATTCAGTCCATTTTTAAAAACTATATTTAATAAATACTATTAATCGTAAAATAATACAATAAGCATTTTTAAACAAGCAATATAATGATTCCTGTAAGAAGTATAAGCAAGGAGGAATTAGACATGGAATTATCAAATAAAATTGCTGTCATAACTGGTGCAGGTAGTGGAATCGGAAGAGCAAGCAGTTTGAAACTTGCTAGTAACGGTGCAACAGTAGTATTAGTCGATTTCAATCAGGAAACAGGAGAAGAAACGTTAAAACTTGTGAAAGAACAAGGTGGAGAAGGTATCTTCATCCAAGCAGATGTCTCGAAAACTGAGGATGTGCAAAATTATGTAAATAAAGCAGTCGAAACATTTGGACGTATTGATATATTTTTCAACAATGCAGGTATTATCCAAAAGTTCGCACCTTTCACTTCAGTAGAAGAATCCGAATTTGACCGCATTATGTCGATCAATGTAAAAGGGGTTTTCCTTGGAATGAAATATGTGTTAAAGGTGATGGAGGAGCAAGGAAGTGGCTCTATTATTAATACTGCTTCTACTGCAGGGGTTCGTCCTGAACACAGTGTAGCAGTATATTCTGCAAGCAAACATGCGGTTGTAGGCTTAACGAAGGGCGCTGCATTAGAATATGCGAAAAAAGGAATTCGAATTAATGCACTTTGTCCAGGAGGTGTGAAAACAGCATTAACAACAAGTGTTGAAGCTCAGTTTGCAACAGGTGGTTATGTTCCAGAAGACCTTCCAAATATGAGAATGGGTCGTTATGCTGATCCAAAAGAACTCGCTGAAATGGTTGCTTTCTTAGCATCAGATAAAGCAAGCTATATGACTGGTTCAATTGTTCTTGTAGATGGCGGGCTAACTTTATAATCAATAAAAGCATCGAGTAGGATTCTATCCATTTAATCATTAGGGGCAGTCATGATAGTCATGACTGCCCCTAATTTATTTTTTGCTCACTTATTCAAAAGAAAAACCTACAGTTTGATTCTTTTCCCAATTTTGCTTTTTTTGTTTGCGCAAAATTGTTCTCATTTCGTTGCATAGTCGAATGATATCTACTTTTTGTTCACAGTCCCATTCAATTATGATTGAAATATATAACTCGTTTAATTGAGCATAAGAAAAGTCATTCGTTAAATCGATTAGTTGCTGTAATTCTTCATTATTTAAAATTCGATTTAAATTTTTCCTTTGTAAATAGTCAGAACGCATTTCTTTTGTTGGTTGTTTAATTTCATATGCACGATCAAATCTTCCAGAGCGATTCATTAAAGCTGGATCGATTCTTTCAGGATAGTTAGTCGTTCCAATTAAAAATAAACCTTCTTTAGAAGTTGCACCATCGATTGTGTTTAAGAATACCGAGCGAACCGAAGCAGGCATACTGTCAATATCCTCGATTACTAGTACCATTGGTGTTAATTTTAACACTGAACTAAAGACTTCTTTAATTGTGTAACTTGATGTATATTCAGTAATTTGCCAATATGCAACCGGTGCGTTAATACTACTTGCAATAGATTTTACTAATGTTGTTTTTCCATTTCCAGGATTTCCATATAATAAAAATCCTCGTTTATAGGGGATATCATATGTTTTAAAGAAATCTCGACCTTCATTAAAGAAATGGTCAATTGATCGATAAATTTCTCGTTTTAATGATTCTTCTAAAAATACATCTTCTCTTCTAACCATTTTTGTTATATTTTCAATTGACGTTTCGACACCGTCATCTGTATCTGTATAGACTGTTACATAATTTTTAATATAATCTCGTTTTCTTTTAAGTACGTATTGAAAAAAGGATGAAAGACATGAATCATTTTTAGCAAAAATTAGATCTCTATTATATTGATTATCCGCTTCAAAGATCATCGCTTTAGATAAAGCTACTCCGTAATTCGGATAATAATATAATCCATTTTCGACCCTTGGTTTAATGATGAGTTCCATCTTTTTATCAGTGTGATTCGAAGAAATAGTTTTTGTTTCAAGCTCATTATAAATATGGCTGATTAATTGAACTTCACTCGATTCTTCTTTAAGATCTTCTTCAAGAATTTCCCAGATTTCATTTGTTGTATCCTCATCTGAATACATTTGGAAATCTACCCCAAATGTATCAAATAGCTGACTTTGAATAGTTGAAATGATCTTTCCGTAATCGTAGTAATAAGGTAATGTATTTCGTTCCATATCCTTCGAATCAAATAATACATTTATTTTTGTCATGCAATTCTCCTTTGTTTTCCAATCTTTCTTATAATTCTAAATCCTTAGTTTCTATAAGTCTAGTGTTGAAAGGATTAGACTTTCATTATTTTTATTAAGAACAAGTTTAATGAATAGACCGCTGTCCGAAAAAAATTGCAAACGATATATTAACAAAATACAAAAACCCCCACAAGGATCATTACTTTCCCTTGTGGGGTTTACTTTGTATGTATTACTCTTTAATCCCCTACAGACTTATGCGGTGGAATTATTTTTCCTTTTCTAGAAGGATTTGAAGAATGTTTGTCATTTTCAGTATTTATTTCTTCTGGTAAACGCTTTGGAGCTATAGGTACATTTCTTATTTCATAATTGATAACATCGGAAGAATGAAGCGTAACAATCATACTTCCACCATATTGTTTTGCCCGAATTAAAATAGGCTGATTATATTTATTTTGAAAACGGAAGTCTGGACCATACCAACTAACTGTAGCGTCACGGCCTGCTGGTACATAATGTACTCGTCTACTATGGGAATATCTTTCAATAATTTTTAGTCCAGCGCGATCTACTGCATTAAACAGGGTAGAAGACACTTGACATATTCCTCCTCCAACTCCTTCAGACAATTCCCCCCTTACAATGACTGGCGCACGTTTGTATCCCTTTGCTCCACTTCTTTCTCCTACTACTTTATTAAAAGAAAAAACTTCATTAGGAAAAACTACGTAATTATCAATCGCTTTTGCTGCCAGTGAAATATTATGTACTCGACTTTTATTATTCGAATTAAAGTAGGTTACATATTGTCCAATTTGTTGAATTCTAATATGAGCTAATAATTCACTATCAACTTTAGGATAAATATCTAACTCTGGTACTTCAATTTTAGATGGTCCTTTACTATAAAAATATGCAGTAAATTTATCCTTGAACTCTTTTTTATAAAGCCTGTATCCTACCTGACCTGGTACGATTCTACCTTGTTCATTAATTGTCGCATTTATAGGGTTACGGTAAATTTCTTGATCAAGTTTTTCCATAAATTGAGTAAACTTTTTATCGTTTATCACTGGTGTACCTGGAAGCGACATTGTAAAATCTTCACGATTAACTACGGCAATCGGATGCCCCTGTTGAATAACAGTTAAGCTGTCAGGTAGTTCAACTGATTGCGTCATTAATAATAAACTAGCTAGTAATTTTTGCAACATAGTCGGATTCCTCCCAACGTTAGTATGAACAAGAATCAATACTTTCATGTTTTTTCCTTGTAAATCTTTCACATATCCGCTTATATTCCGTTACTTTTTTATCTACATAAAAATAGAGAAGAATTTTTAGTCTTCTCTAAGCAATTTTCACGGTATATTTGATTGTTTTTTATCGATTTTAAAGTCTTTTTAATAATGATTTCTATTAATTTTTGTAGTTTTCATTCTATTTATTCAAAATTGGTAACTTATTTGCAGTTCACAAAATTTTATTTGCAGATTTGACAATTTTATTTGCACTTTCAGAGTTTTAATTGTAGCTCAGCTATTTTATTTGCACTTACAAGATTTAATTGCAGCTTCAACTTTTTTATTTGAGCTATAACAGAAATTCTAAGATAAAAAAAACGAGCTGCTATTAGGCAACTCGTAAATTTTCTATCAAGATTTGAAATCGTTCATAATTACATTTATGGTATTAAATGATTCTTCTCTAATTGATGTAGTATTCTCTTTATTCGCATTAAATGTAATTAAAGCCTTCCAGAGAGCCCATCCTCTTGCTCTATTCCAAGTATTGTCATCAAAGTTCAAAACGTTTTTAAAAACATTTCTACTGCGTGTATCGAAAAATGTCCATGCCATTGCGGCATCACATGATGGATCACCTACTCCTAGTATTCCAAAATCAATGACTGCACATAGCTTGCCATTTTTAACAAGTAGGTTTCCTGGCGCAATGTCGCCATGTACCCATACTTGTTCTCGCTCCCATTTGGAGCTAAGAGCTGTTTCCCAAATTTCTGTTAGTAAATCTTTGTTAAAAATCTCTTGAGTTTGATCTATTGAATCTCTAGTTTCTTGGTCATATACAGCTAAGTTTCCACCTCTAAAGAAATTATGCGTTCCTGCAATCGGCCCTCCATTAGTATCAATTGACTGGAACTCAGTTAAAAATAGACCTAAATCTCTTGCAAATTGACTTAAATCAATTATATTTTCTTTAATAGAAGTTTCTCCATCAATCCATTCATTGATGGTCCATGGCCAAGGATAGTATTTACTAGGACTTCCTTTTGCTAACGGTTTAGAAACTGGTAATCTTAGTTTATTCGCTAAAATAGGTAACCATTTATGCTCTTTTTCAACTTGAGGAACATAGCATTCTGCGCTTGGTAATCTTACACTCATATGATCCCCTAAATGGAACGTTCTGTTATCGTTGCCACTTAATTCTACAGGCTTTATTTCTAAGTGAGACCAAATTGGAAATTGTTCTTTAATTAATTGTTTTACTAATTCAACATTTATGTTGTCCATTTATTCTCCCTATTTCAAACTAATAAATTATTTATATTTTATTTTTGAGTTATCAATATAAATGTAACGCCGAACTTGTCTGTAACTGTACCGAATGCGGGACTAAATGGTACTGCTTCTAGCGGGGCAATGACGTGCCCATCTTGTTGCAATGAATTAAAAATTCGCTTTGTTTTTTCTACGCTATCAATCGAAAGATTAATGGTGACTTCTACTTTTTTATTTTCATAATTAGGTGTATTTTGTTTAGATTCTTTGTCCATAACCGGATTCGATTGAATCGGGGCATCGAATAACATAAGGTCACTTTCACCGATTTTTAAAATGGCATTTGCAACACTATTCTTTAATGCTTCTGGACAAGGAATTGGCATTTCTCCGTATGTTTGCATAGTAAGAACCACTGCTTCAAGTTCTCTTTCATAAAAATGAACTGCTTCTTTAGCGTTACCACTCATTACAATACATGGTGTAATTTTTAACGTCATAAATGCCATCTCCCTATCTATTTCATCTTAGCTTTTACAGCTTTTTCTAATCGTGTCATGGCTTCTTCTAATGTTTTACGTGTACAAGCGTAATTCAATCTCATAAAACCATCTCCATTTATTCCGAAACCGCGACCTTCATTTAAACCTAATTTAGCATCATTAATCATAAATTCGTTTAATTGGTCACCTCTTAGGCCTAAACCTCTAAAATCAAGCCAACCTAAGTAAGTTGCTTCTGTAACTCTCATTTTTACACCCGGAATATTTGTTTTTAAGTAATTATGTATAAACTCCGCATTTCCTTTTAAATAAATCAATAATTCATCAAGCCACTTTTCACCTTCGTTATAAGCAGCGATAACTGCTTCAATTCCAAAAATATTTAAGTTTTCTAAACTTGAACGAGCAATTGCATGAGAAAATTCAGTAAATAATTCTTGATTTGGAATAACAGCAAGTGACGAAAATAAGCCTGCAATATTGAATGTTTTACTTGGCGACATAAATGTAATACTCATATTTGCTGCATCTTCACTTAATGAATAAAAAGGTATGTGACTACCTTTCTTATAGACTAAGTCAGCATGAATTTCATCTGCTATTACAACAATTTTATTCTTTTTACATATTTCAAACAAACCTGATAATTCCTCTTTTGTCCAGACTCTTCCAATAGGATTTGCAGGGCTACATAAAATAATCATTTTAGTTTTAGAAGTAATTTTATTTTCTAGATCTTCTAAATCCATATAATAATAACCATCTTCTTCAATTAAAGAATTTTCAACTATGTTTCTTCCATTATTTCTAATAGTACTGAAAAATGGAAAGTAAACTGGTGGCTGAATGATGATTTCATCACCAGGTTTTGTGAAAGCATCAATGGCTAAATTTAATGCTGGAACTACACCAGGTATATTTGTTAACCATTCTCTTTTTATCGATGTATTATAACGTTTACTTGCCCAATTCATTGCTGATTCAAAAAATTCTTCTGGTATATGTCCATAACCATATATAGGATGTTGAGCTCGTTTCGTCATAGCCTCTACAATCCCGGGTGCACAAGCAAAATCCATATCGGCAACCCATAAAGGTAGTACTTCCGTACATCCAAATACTCGATCAACTGAATCCCACTTTGTACTATTTGTATTTTTTCTATTATGTTCTTCATTAAAGTTAAAGTTCATTTCTTATCCCCCACCATTTTCGATCATTTATGATTAAGATTTTACTACTTTATTCCAGTATATAGTTAATCAATAGTATTTTCGTAATCATAATTACTATCCAAATTATACTATTCCGCTAGAAAATTCAAATTTTAATATTAATTTAAAAAAAGTGAAGTATGAACTGTCTGGCCAAGACCAACAAATGGTGGGGTTTGTATGAAAATCTACCAATTTTTAATTAGGTGTCTATATTTTTCAAAAATCGATCTATTTTTTTCATAATGCTAGCAAATAATAATTAACATCTAAATGTGAATGGAGGGTCTGTAATGAAAAAAGATGATGAATATACTGATGATATGAATCAAATATTAGAAATTATCAATGCAAAAGGTGATACTGGTGAATTACTTGAAATTGTAGACAAATATAAACAAACTGAAAATCCAGAATGTAATCATGATCTTTTTTATCAAGAACTAAGAGTAATTGCTGAGGATAGTGCAAAAGAAGAAGATTAAATAGAGTAGGTTTAATGAGTAGTGGAACGATTTTAGTTCCACTACTTTTTACTATTCTTATAAAACGATACCATAGATTGAATCTTTATATGTATTACCGATTAATTTATAAACTATATTCTTCAGTAGGAATTTTGCCTCTTAAAATATCATATTCAGCTTTCATTTCACCAAATTTTTGAGGATTTCCATGGTCCGGTGCATAATCAGGGTGCCAAAGCTTAGTATATTCCCTCATTTGTTTCTTCCAAACTTCAGCACTATCATTCGGATCGAAATACTTGAAATTATGTTTTTTATTTTTCTTGATTGAAGTAGAGTAATTTCTTAAATACTCTTCCCAGACTCTTGCCCAATCAACTATTTTCTTTTTATATTCTTTTGCTTTCTCGGCATTTTTCCTTTTTTCTTCTTTCTTCCAATCTTCCATTCTTTGACTAAAATCTTTAACCCCTTGTTTTGAGTTTCTCCATCTTAGCTCGGCATCTCTAATTTCTTGATCTGTAATTTCATCAAATAAATTTTCGTCATCAAGAACTTCAATAAGATCTTCTTCATTTTCTTTTGAATTTATATGGAGGTCATACATTTCTTCTATCATTTTTTCAATTAATTCTGCACTAGTTTTCCCTGTAAGTTGGGATAGCTTTTCCAGTTTTTCAGTGGATTCTATTTTAACCTTGTGTGTTAAATAAACGTATTTAGTTTTGTTTCTCAAGCACCTCAACTCCTTAATTAAATGTTACTATACAAGGTTAAATCTATATATTAAATAATGAAGTCAATCACGTTACATTACATTCTCAACAACCTCAATTAAATGAAACAAGATGTTCTATATATAGTTTAATGTAAAATATTATTAATAATGTATTGATAATCAATCGTATTCATTGTTTACATGAACTATTTTAGAAAGTATTTTGAATTCAACATCAAACATTTCTATATTTATTAACTGATTAACGATTTTATTTTTTATTATCAACTTATTTTATTCGATATTAATCTATTGCAACCTTTCTTAATTCGATAATTATTTTTTATCAAGCTTAATAATTTTTTCGAAATGCTCACGAGATCAAATTATTTATATAATTTTATAAAATAAATGATTTATATGGGAGTGATTTCTATTATTAATCAATTTAAAAATATACCAACAACTTGTATTTCAGATGTAATGGATGGGCTAAATAATATGGATCCGTCAATAAAGCCTTTAAAAGAAGAATATAGATTTGTTGGAAGAGCACTGACTGTTAAAATCCCTGTTGGAGATAATTTAGCTGTATTGAAGGCAATTCGTGAAGCAAATCCAGGTGATGTCATCGTAATCGATGCAAAAGGAGATCAATACCGAGCAATTGCAGGGGACTTTGTTGTTGGAATGGCGCAAACAATGGGTGTTAGTGCAATAGTTGTTGATGGGGTAATCCGCGATATCAGCGGTATTAAAAAATTAAATTTCCCAGTATTTTGTAAAGGAACAACTGTAGCTGCAAGTGGAAAAATTGGTATAGGCGAAATTAATATTCCAATCTCATGTGGAGGTACATCAGTTAACCCAGGCGATATTATTGTTGGTGATGCAGATGGAGTAGTTGTAATCCCTCAAGCGGAAGCAAAAACGATTTTGGAAAAATCTTTAGATAAAATAAAAAAAGATGAACAAAGAGAAGAACAAGTATCTGGTAAAATTGAAGCTATAAAATCTTATATTGATCGTATGCTTCAAAAGTAACTGATAAAAAATACAAAAAAGGTTCTAAATATAGGTTCTTCGAAAAAAACCTATTAGAACCTTTTTTACTTGTCTAAAATTTTAATTTTTTCAACTGACTTTTAATAAACGGATCGATATCATCAGGCAATTGACTTAAATGAAAGAATTGGACTTCAATTGATTGATTTTGATCTGGACAAATTTCATTTTCGAAATCTGTACAAATATACTCAATTGCTACTGTATGATATTCATCTCCGCTTCCCTCAACTTTATTTATAAATTCTGCTCCGGAATATACTCCAATTAATGATAAAGAATTTAACTTAAGACCAATATCTTCAAGAACAGATCGTTTAATACATTCTTCAACAGATTCATTTAATTGTAAAATCCCACCTGGTATCCCCCAATTATCTCCTCCGTTTTGATAAAATAAGATTTCACCTACAGCATTTAGGATAGCAACGCTTGGAGGAACAATAATTAAAGGAGCATTTCCTATCTTTTCTCTAATACCTTCACAATAATTCTTGAACTACTCACTACTTAACACCCTTACTGGTTGTGTGAAGTGGGAGATTCTTGGGAACTGAGCATACTTGCTAGCGTTATTTCTTTGCCAGCAGAGGTTTCTCTTATTTGCCAAGCTATCCCTGTAGATTCCTACGGTTCTATGATTATTTAAGCCAAAGCCAATGCTCGTAAGCCTTCAGCTAGAATATTTTTACTGGCATTTATGTCTCGATCGTGATGTTCGTGGCAAATTGGACAGGTCCATTCCCTTATTTCAAGAGGTTTCTTACCATCTTGGTGCCCACAATCGGAACATATTTGACTGGATGGAAACCATCTACTCACTTTCATGATTGTTTTACCGTACCACGTAGCTTTATATTCTAATTTCGTAACAAAAGCAGACCATGATACATCAGAAATCGATTTGGCTAATTTGTGATTACGTAACATTCCTTTCGTATTCAGGTTTTCGATACAGATTAGATCGTGGTTTTTGATGATTTCTGTACTCAACTTGTTAAGGAAATCATCACGTTGATTCATTACTCTTTCGTGTAATCTAGCGAATTTTCGTTTTTGTTTCTGATAGTTTTTTGCATCTAAAAGGTTAATCCCATTCTGTTTAGCATGTAACGCACGTCTTGAAAGTTTTCGCTGTTCACGTTTTAGTTTTTTTTCCATTTTGGTAGTAAATTTATTGTTGTCAATTTTGCTTCCGTCAGAAAAAATGGCAAAATCAGTGATGCCTAAGTCGATACCAATCGATGATTCAGCTTTCTCTAGTGGTAGTACGTCTACTTCTGCAAGAATGGATACAAAGTATTTACCACTTGGAGTTCGTCTAACGGTTGCATTCAAAACACGAACATGTACTTCGCGACTTTTAGCAAAGCGAACAAGACCAAGTTTAGGTAGTTTCATTTTGTTTCCGACAACGGCAATATTTCCGTTTGTTTCTTTTGTTGTATAGGATTGAACGCGATTCTTTTTAGATTTAAAGCGTGGTGCGTTATTCTGCTTTTTGAAGAATCGTGAATACGAATCTGCGAGGTTTTTCAGTGGGGATTGAAGAGCAATACTATCAACTTCTTTGAGCCATACTAATTCTTTTTTCAACTTTGTTAATTCAGCAGAACAAGAATTGTATGTTAATCCTTTGCCAGTTTCTTTGTATGTGTCGTTCCATTGTCCTAAAAAGTGATTGAATACAAAACGACTACATCCAATCGTTTTGGCGATTAGTGTTTCCTGTTCTTTAGTGGATAGATACGGAATTTATATGCTTTATTGACTAGCATTGTTTTCACCTCACTTCATTCCTTAATTTTTAATTTATTTCTTAACTATATTGATGGGAGAACCACCAGTAGTTAGTAAGCAGAAACTTCTTGATCAAAACATTTCTTCCGATAGCACTTTTCTAATTTGTGGAAAGGCACGTTTGAACATAATTATTGATTTCTAATTTCACTTTAATATCAGCCTTTCTTTTACTTAAGCCTGAGCATATCATTGAGTTATGAAGCAGACAACAAAAAAGCCTTTAGACATACCCCGCCTAACCGACATTCATCTCCCACCTATTACTGGTGTTATCACACCTTCACGTAATTGAGGAAGGAGTCTTCTGTCGAATAATGATAAAGCCTCCTAATCAAAAATATTAGTACCAACCTATATTCATAGCATTTAACTCAATATTTTTCTATACCTTGAATTAGTTTTTTAGCTTCATCCATTATTTCATTTATTAAGTTTTCTACCGAGTCCTTTTTAGATAATCTAGGACTTTGTCCCGACCAAAGTGACATAAACTCTTTATTATTTTGTACCGAGGATGCTTTTCTCATTGTTTGGGTAATCGTATTTTGAACGGGAAACTGTGGTAAATCAGCTTCGTATTTTTTCATTTCGGTAATAAATTTATTTTCGATTCCTCTTGCCCATTTCCCTGAAAATGCACGAGTCAAAACTAACTGGTCTTCGGTAGAATTTAGAATCGTATTTTTATGTACCTCATGAGCCCCACTTTCAATGCTGGTTAAAAAAGCGGTACCCATTTGAACAGCTTTCGCCCCTAAACAAAGGGACGCCATTAAACCTCTTCCGTCCATAATTCCTCCTGCTGCAATTACAGGAATACGAACATGATCAATTACTTGTGGAATTAACGACATTAATCCAATTAAACTTTCCTCATTATCGTTTAAGAAATTACCTCGATGTCCACCTGCTTCACTACCTTGAACGACAACAAGATCCATTCCTGATTTCTCAATTTCAATCGCTTCATTTACAGTAGTTGCTGTTCCAATCAAAATAATATTATGGAGCTTTAACTCGTTTATTATTTCCATTGAAGGTATGCCAAATGTAAACGAACAAATAGGAACACCTTCTTCAATAATCGCTTTTATTTGTTCATGAAATGTATCATTATACCGATTAAAATTTTGAACTTGTATGCGATCATTTTGTATTATATTTAATTCTTCATTAAAAGATTGTAATAAATCCATAGATTTAGACATTTCATTCTCGTTAACAATAAATTCATTTGGGACAAATAAATTAATTCCGAAGTTATTATTAGTTAACTTTTTTATTTCTCTAATTTGTTCACGGATTTGTGATGGAGTCATATACCCTGCTCCAATTGTACCTAAAGCTCCACAATTTGATACTTCAGCTACAAAATTTGAAGTTGTAATTCCCCCAGCCATCGGAGCTTGAATAATTGGATATTCTATCTTTAAAAGTTCAGTTATTTTATTTTTAAACAATCATTTCACCTCTATTAATTTTAACTTTTTTTTACTCACCAAAAAAGTCCCGAATAGTCTAGCAACACTACCCGGGACTTTACCTATTATTTTAATACATTCGGAGATTTTGAGGGTACATTTACGCCTAGGTTTAAAAGTCCATGGCCTTCCTCAAACTTACTGTATCCGATTGGTACTGTATGACTTATTAGAAGTTCGAACAAATCTGGTTCAGTAATTTTCTCATTATTCTCAGACTCAAACTGTTGAATTAACAATGCAATAGCCCCTGATACATGTGGTGTTGCCATTGATGTACCAGAAAGAACAGCAAATTGATTTGTCGGATACGTTGAAAGAATCTTTTCTCCTGGTGCAACTAAATCAATTTCATCATTTGTATTACTAAAATCGGATAATCGTTTTTGAAGACTTACGGAACCTACTTCTATAACTTCATCGTAGGCACCTGGATAGCTATATTCATTGGTTGAACCATCCCCATCACCTTCATTACCAGCTGCGCATACAACGGCTATATTTTGTTCAACCGCTCTTTGAATCGCTTCATGTAACGAAGAATCATCCCCTGGACCACCTAATGACATTGAAATCACTCGAACAGTTTCTCCATTAGAGCCTTTCCAATTCGTCGCATAATCAATAGCCTGTACAATTGATTCAATGCTTCCTTCACCAGCACCAGTTAGTACTTTTAAAACGAGAAGTTTTGCTTTTGGAGCTACTCCAACTACCCCTTCTCCATTTTCAGAAGCTGCAATCGTTCCACAAACATGTGTACCGTGACCGTTATTATCTAAGAATACGTTAGGATCCCCACCGTAATCTTCAGTAAAATTATATCCACCAATAATTCGCTCTTGTAAATCAGGGTGGTCTGTCTGACAGCCTGTATCAATAACTGCTACGACCACGTCTTCCCCTTGAAACCCTTTTTCCCAAATAGATTTAGCTTCTATTAAACTAACACCAGGTGGTACTTCGTTTGTACTACCTTTAATTTCTTCCAGCTTGTAAGGAATTAATCTAAATTTAGACATGCCTACCAACTCCTTTTTGGGATTTATTCATAAAGGATAAATCTTTGAGGTATAGTTTACTATTCTATACCCACCCATAATTTTCCTTTAAATAAATTCAACTTTATTTAAAATTAATTCTAATACAGTTGGAAATTAATAAATTCACCGCTCCCTTCTCCAAACTCGGAAGTCGGCTTTTTGATTATTATAATGAATGGTGTCAAAACTTTAGTTATGACCCTGTTCATTATAAAGGAACAAAGGAGTCTTTCCTTAAAACGGCAAATGCATAGGAGGTAAAGGTACATTATGTAAGATCCACCAGAAAACAACCCTTGTAAAAACTCCTTTCACCAACCAGAATGGTACCTCAAAGGAACGTTTTGGTTTGCTACTCTCGTACTTTAGAGATCTCACTGTGACACTAAACGTTATCCCTCTACTAGTAATGCCTCGAAAAAATTGAATTTCGAACACATTTTATTCATATAAAGAATGCAAATTCAATCTGAAAGTTGGACAAAAATATTTTTATATCTAATCTATGAAGCTTATAAATTAATCCTCGCGCTTCAACCTCAACGCTGAACCTATTTGTGACGAATCTGTCAATATTTAATTTGATATAAAAAAATGCCCGCAAATTCGTTAGTAATACCGCATTTTATAAATTAATCAATTATTAAATAACTCAAAGGGATTACGATATAATTAGGGGGTAAAGAACTAGAATGAGAGGTTAGAAGATGATAAAAAATGAGCAAGAGTTAAAAACCAAGTTGAATCAGTTGATTAGCGATCCTAATTTCTTGCGTTTACAAGAATCTTTTGAAAAAGAGAGTTTATTTCAATTATTGGGGTTTGGACACCGAGAAACAATGCATAGTTCTTTTATCAGTTGGTTGCTTTCACCAACGTCTTCGTTAAGTTTAGGTACGTTTCCACTAAAGCGTTTTCTCTACTATATTTGTGAGGAAAATTTATCAAATGAGAAAACTGTTATTGATTTTGATTTAATTGAATCGGACTCACTTCAACTAGAGGAAATGGAAGTTGCAACTGAGGTAGCAGAGTCTGTGGTGGTTCCAGAGACAAATCAGGAATTACGGGCTCGATTTGATTTGTATTTGGTGAATGATTTGGTGAGAATTATTGTGGAGAATAAGGTGTTGGCAAGAGAAAACAAAGATCAGACGGAAACTTATACGAAAATCTTAAAACATTTAGATGACTCGTATCAATATGAATTAAAGGTCTTTTTATCTCCAGATGGCACAGTAAAACCAAAATGTCCTGAGTTTATTCAAATTGATTATCAAGGTCTATATGATTTTGTTATTGTACCTAGCTTGAATCATCCCAAAATTACAACTGCAAATAAAAATATTTTAGAGGAATATATCCATAATCTTCGTATGGTCTATAAAGGAGTAAATAAGCCGATGGCAAGAGTAAATGATGAGTTGTGTGTAGCTATCTATGATAAGTACAAAGATGTATTAGATGAAATATTCGATGCGGTTAAAAATGAGACACCTGAAAAGAGGAAGGTCAAAACGTCTGCTCCAATTCGTAAATCAAATATTTCTTGGAAAGAGATATATTCACGACTAAATGAAGACGAAAAAAATCTAGAGTCTACTTATGGAAATACCGTAACAAAGGCTGAAATCGACCTAACAAGTGGTAGGATCCTTTTTGAAGGAGAAGAATACAGTAGTCCTTCGGCTGCTGCTATTGCCGCAGTAAATTACATTCAGGGTGAAAATTACACAGACCGTTACAATGGATATAAGTTTTGGAGTATTGTGTATCCAAATGGTGAAAAGAAGAAACTGTCTGTTGTACGTGATGATATCTCTATATCTGTAGCTCAAGAGGAAGAAGATTAAGGCATTGAGAGTAGACTAACTATATAACAAATGGTGCAGAACGTAAAAAATACATAAATGTAATTATAAAATAGAGATGAGGGTTTAAGAATGGCAATGAGTAAACATTAGGGTGAAAGCAGATGGACTAAAACTAACAAGAGATAACTACATAAAGGTAAGTAATAAAAGCTCGTTTATTAAAGGTAAAGTCTATGATGATTCATTTGTTAAAACCATACTGAAAACTGCTTGTATAATTTTGATTTGAATATGAAGTTTTTTAACTCATTAAATAATGAAAGATTTTAATAAAGAAATTGATGATTTTCTGATAGATGATAAACCGTTTGTTAAAGTTACTAATTTATATGATATAGAAAAAGTTTCAGGATATTACATGATGATATTTGATGAGTATAATCAAGTTTATATCGGACAAAGTACGAATATGAAAAAACGTGTTATGTCACATTGGAGTACCCAAAAAGAATTTGACCGTTTAATATTCGGAAATAAAGAAAATTCTATGTTGTCAGTAGATAGTTTTAGTGCGTTAGATATGACTAGATTGAATGCTTTCAAAACTCATTCCCTTTATGAGTTTGAGAATAATTTCATTAACTTCTTTAATCCAAATTTAATTATAAATAGAACAGTTGGTGGAGAGTTAAGTGGATTAAGTGATGCTGTCGCTAACGGAAAAACAAGAGAATTAAATGTTTAACAAAGTAGCTGCTAAGGACTAACTTAGCAGTTTTTTTTATTTTCTGAGCCACTTCCCAATGGAACAATTCTAAACCTGTCTTTCCAATAATTATAAACGACAGGTTTTAATTATACCAAATATTGTCATTTAACAACATTCCAATATTGAATGTCTTTGTTACAATTAAGAACTATCACTAACAGGGTTATTACAGTTATGATTATTATAAATAACGATTTGATGACTATAAGTAACCTTAACCCATAAAAAAAGACTTTCACAGTCATTTGTGGAAGTCTTTTTTATAAAAATTTACAAAGGAGATAGTTATGAAAAAAAAATTAATTGCAGTATTAACAGCTTTATTCATTGGTTTAATTCCTTTCACAGCAAATGCAGAGGAAAGCTCAAAAGATATTAAAGGAGAAGAAGCTTTAGTAGATGTATTTAAGCAAATTGAAAGTGACATTAATTTTGCTTTAGAACATGGTATAGAGAAAAGTGAAACAATATATACCCAACCTATTGAACTTGAGGATGGTGTTGAATTGCTTTCCTCGGAGACAGTAATATATAATGAAGATGGAACGATAGCAGGAGATTATAGTGTAAAAGTTCAACCAGAAGTAAGTGAAAACATTATAGCGCCTAGAGTAGTAATTAATACTGGTGGTTATGATTGGAAATATGTAAATACCAAATATACTGATACATATTTAGAGCATACAATTAAGGGTCCTATACAAGCTTTATTAGCGTTTGGAACACCATATTTACCTACAATAGCTCAACAATCATTTGCTGGAGGACTATCAGCTTATATAGGTTTATATGCTAATCCTAAACTTTATTATTTTAAATCAGTTTTATATACCGATCATGATGCCGTTAACAATTATTACAAATTGAAGGTATATACTTATAAAGATAAAGGTAGAACAAAATTAGAATCTACTAAAACAATAACAACTAAATCTAAAAGATAAATATAGAGTAGTTGAATCTAATTTTTATAATATCGATTAATACGATGTATCAAATATAAAATTAGAAAAGTTGTTATTACAAAATATATAATTT
>NZ_JBHXLC010000019.1:41174-91674 GCF_042721555.1 Gottfriedia sp. NPDC058432 | reverse complement strand
ATATTATATATAATTATTTTAAGTATTTCCATAAAAAAACTTAAAAAACTTAATTTAATTACGTTATATAAGTTTTCCGGGGTTATATGTACATAAAAAAAAGACGGTAATGAAACTTACCGTCTTTAAAAACTAATTATAAAAATTTAATTTGGTGGAATAGATGATTTTTGCCATTCCATTCGATGATAAATTCTTCAATCCCTAAAACTGCAGTTTCTGGTTTTGACACTTGATGATCAATCCATTTCTTAAGTTTAGGTAATACATCATTATGAAATTGAGATTTCGCCTTCTCTGGATAAATAGTTTGTGAGATTGGATAGAAATAAATTCTAATATCCTTATCTCTATTACAAGTAACCGATGCAACAACAGTACCGCTGATTTGTGGCGGTCTTGCACAACGATTATCAAATTCGAATTTTCTTGTCAGGCCAAATATAACACTGGCCTCATCTTTACTAGGAAGATTTAACTTTATTTGTTTTCTATTTGCAGCATACGTTTCAATTTTATTGAGATTTCTAAAAAAAACGATCTTCAATTTCGCACCTCCTAATAATGGTCGAAACAATATAATTTCTACTTCATTTAATTTATGCCCCTACTAATAATCATATTGACCTACTTTGAAATAATCACAATAAAAAAAATCGACAAAAATGTCGATTATGATAAAAGCTATTAAACTATTTGAGTTATGATTGCATTTAGTCATAAAAAAATTAATTAATATAGTATACTAGTCCTCCGATACAAATAAAAAAAATACCAATAACTCCTGACCATAATGAGAATAGATCCTTATTTAAGTGTCCTAACTTAAAAAAATCATCTTTCACAACTCTTTGTTGTTCTGGAGTTTGAAATGCACCTATGAGTATTCCAGAAATGAATATAAAAATTGCACCAATAATAAAACAAATTTTCACCAAATTTATTCAACTCTCCTTTAAGAGTTATATTCTAAGGAGAATTAGTAAATCCCTTTATTATTTGATCCACTTATATAATCGAGTTAACGATTAAACTCCAAAGAAAATTTCCAACTAACAACGATATTCCGATATATAGAACAAAAATGAGAAGTACTACTAAGAACCTTTTAAACTTATTCAACATAGTATTCCCCCCATTATGTAATAAGATTAGGTGTCAATATAAGACAATTAATATAATTGTATACTGAGAATGTGGAGAAAGAACTTAAGTGGTTAATTTTTCCTTTTCAATTACTATAGACGTCATATCTTTCTGTTAGCTAAGTGTCCTAATGTATTTTCTTTGTCAGATTGTTTTCTGATTTTGGGTGAAATTTACAATCAAATTGTTTAGAATTTGTTTTAGTATTAATTCGTATGTTTTGAAATCGTGAAATAACCTCTCTAAACAGAGAGGTTATTTGTCGGCTTTTAGATTGTAAACCGGTTTCATAAAGAAATCGATGTCAATTTGTTCAGTAATATTTTCTAATATTAATTTTGGTTTTTTATATACCATTGGTGATTCATCGATTGTATGTTTGTTGACTGAAGTTGTAAATACGCCTTTCATTGCTTTTTGATAAACATCTAAATCGACTTTATAAGCTGCGTCAGTTCGACTCATAATTCGTCCTGCTCCATGTGGTGCTGAATAATTGTAGTCTCCTGAACTTTTACCTTTTCCTACAACACATCCATATGCCATATTAAATGGGATGATTATCTCTTCACCTTCACTAGCTGAAATTGCGCCTTTTCTTAGAATATTGTTTTGAAGGTCGATATAATTATGTACCGATTCAATTTTTTTAATTGATTCAAAATCGAGTTTAAAATATTTTTCAATGATGATTTTAGCAATCATTTCTCTATTTAGCGAAGCGAAATGCTGAGCAATTGATAGATTTCTTAAATATGCATCTTTGTCTTCCTGTTTAGATAAATATTCGTATCCTTTATAATTTTCTCCGAATAATTGTTTCATATTTTCTTTAGCGACATTCATATGATGTTTTGCTATTTCAAATCCAAAATTTCTTGAACCCGTGTGGATTACAAGCCAAAAGTGGTTATTCTCATCTTTATCAATTTCAATAAAATGATTTCCCGAACCTAGCGTTGCAATACTGTTCATTACATACATGTAGTTAAGATTAAGTCTTTCAATCGCTTCAGCAATCTCTACCGGTTCGATTACTGGTTCCTCGTGAATATTTGAACCAATCGGGATATTTTTTCGGATGAACTTATCAAGTTTTTCACTCTTAACTGTTTTCATTCTCCCTAGATGGTATGCGCTGACTCCACATCCAATATCTACACCGACGATCGAAGGAATAATAAAGTCATTCAATGTCATCGTAAAACCTACCATGACGCCTCCACTAGATATATGGCAGTCTGGCATGACAACAATATTTGAATTTGCAAAGCATTCTGTATCCAAAATTGTTTTTAACTGTGTAATTACATTTGTATCAACATAATCAAGTAGTATTTTCCCATTATTGTGTTTTCCGTTAAATTCGATCATTTATGTCCTCACTTGTATTTTTCTAAAACAAATCTACTTTTTCATTCAGTCACGTCCAATAACCATTAAGTAGAAATAACTTATAAATATTATACCATCTCTTATTCTATGATTCTGCAATTTCTACCATATTCAAATACAACATGTATTAGAAGATAACAAAAAAAGAAATTTCGAAATTGAAATTCCTTTTAATTAGAAAATTCTTTTTTTCTATCTACGCGAATGGACTATTTCATTAACGCCATATTCTATTCACTTCAATTAATGACTCACCTTCAAAAGTTAATTTATAAATATCTGGCATCGCAAGCTCGTTCCAAAAATTAAAATCGTATTTTTCATCAAAAAAATTCATAATTAGTACCATCATATTGCCATGTGTACCAATAGCAATGTTTTTACCAGAATAATTTTTTAATAGATTATTTATTGCTTTTATTCCTCTTTTTTGAGCTGTATAATTTGATTCTCCACCATTCCATGATCGATTAAAGTCCATCCATACTTCTCTTATTGCATCATCAAAATTCACAACAGGCTCTTGTGATAGAAGTCGCTCTTTAAAATTTTCTTCAATCATTATTTCTAAATTTAATGATTTGGCGAACTCATCAACTGTTTGAATTGCACGTTTAAAAGGACTTGAAATAACGTAATCGATTTTTTCGTTTAATAGTAATTCTGTAACAATCTTTGTATCAGAAAATCCTCTATTAGATAATGGTCGGCCCAATTCATCAGGCGTATAAGTTGAATGCGCATGTCTTACTAAGTATAAGTTTGTTATCATTAGAGTGCTCCCTTTTTATCTATTATTCTATTAATAATTTTAATTGAACAGAAATATTCATATCTTCTCCTAGCAATAAAATATAACAATTATCTTTTATAGTTATCCGACTTAAAATATTTTTTATAGTATAGTTTTGAATAATTCAACTCAAACTAAATGAAAAATGATTATACAAGGTTTGGGGTAAATGGATGAAAAAAATTTGCATGACTACTTTATTAATTATTTTCATTTTTTTTAGCTCTTCACAGTTAGCGCTATCAGAAAAGTTGAATGAAGTTTCTGCAATACTTACAGTTCAAGTAGGTCCCACAGCAGACTCCTCAGGAGAATCTGGTCAACCTATTAAAGGTGCTAGGGTTATTGTAATCAATTCATTCGGTAAAGTTTTAGGTACTGAATTAACAGATTCAAAAGGAATTGCAAAAATAAATGTAATAGTAAACAAGAATCCTCTTTTTCCGAAAAAACAAATGGGTGAGGTTACGATTATTACTGTAGCAAACGGATATAATGAACAGATTGACTTTAGTGTACCAATCAATGAATTCAATGACCATACTGCTAAAGATTCGGTGTCACTGTTGATTGTGGATCCAAAAAGAAGAAATGAACCACGATTTATCAATGGTTCTTATCATCGGTTAACCGTATATGAAATGTTAGATGGTTATGCAAAGCAAGTCGGATTAACGAAACAAAATATTACGATGGATGCAGGGGCAGAGCCGCCTTGGGGACCAAATTTGAAAAAACAGCAAGATTGAACAATTCAAAGTGATTTACAGTTCGTTATAAAACCACAAAATAGACTGTTGCAAATTAACAGTTTATTTCAGGTATAACTCAACATTCTCGAATGTTATAAAACTTCATTCAAGAACTAAATCTGTATAACAGAATCTAGTTTCTCCTGTATAAACATCTGCAGTTAGCTTCTTTTCTCCAATACTAAACTGAATTGGCTGATTAAAAATAGGACCATCAAATACAAATGAATGGTATTCTCCATTCTCACCGCAAGGATCAACCTCTTTTGGAAGTTCGTTGATTAAATGATAATCTATTTCTTTACCAGAAAATTCTTCTGTTAATCTAGTTAAATCAACACAAGTAATAATCGTTTTATAGCCTAAGGAAATAAAGCGTTCAATCACATTTGTCGTACCTTCACCCCATAAAGGAAAAATTGCATTAATTCCTAATGGTTTAAGCATTTCCTCTCGATACTTTCGTACGTCTTCAAGAAATAAATCTCCAAATGCAATATATTCAATCCCTTGTTCCTTTAACTCTAAATTAACCTTTGTCATAATTTCTTGATATTTTTGATTAGAACAATTTTCTGGAATCCAAATTTTCTTTAATGGTAGACCGATTGAGTTTGCTTGTGCCTCCAATAATTCAACCCTAACCCCATGAATGCTTGTACGATTAAATCCTTCAGTTACTGATGCGATTAGTACCTCTACTTCATATTCATCTGAATGCAAAAGATCATGCAATGCCAAAGTTGAATCTTTACCACTAAAAGATACTGCTATTTTTTTCTTATTAATTGCGATTACCACCTTTTTTATATACTTTTCTAATAAAAATTTTAAGTCTCCTATTTGACATAGGTTCCATCATCTTCCATAAAAAATTATAGCATTTTTCAATTAATTAATATCATTTAAATAACATAAGGGCGGTAAAATGATTAATCTTCATAAATAGATAATAAATTTTTATAAAATAGCTAATAAATAACGAAGTGTGACTAACAGAAAAATAAAATTGACATACAACCATAAGGTGTTATAATTTAAATAACACCTTATGGTTGTATAAATACTATTTAGGAGGCAACAAGAATGGACAAGCAAGGTCAAGAAATGTTTTTAAATTTTATTTTACAAAGAGTTCAAGAAGGTAAAGAAGATGAAGCAAGGGAAATTCTTTTAGAAAACTTCAGAAAACAAGATGAAGGTACATTTTCATTAGAAGAAGTTCAACAATTTGTTCCTAAGATGATTTCTTTATTAAAGCCTGAGAAACTTGAAGAAGTTAAAGCAGTTGTAATGCAATTTTCTGGAAATTTTGGTAAATAACATGAAAAAAAACTCTGTCTATCAGAGTTTTTTACTTTATATTACATTTTTTAAAACTCCCTACCGAAATTCAACGCTCTATACGCTTCTAATAAATCGATTAGCATTTTCACCTTTGATCAATCTTTCTACTTCTCTAAATGTCTTTCAAAAATAAAAAATGAATATAGTCGATACATTATTGCGATCAGCGCTAAAATTAACAAATAGATCATCGAATGGTCATCAATAAAAAATGTCGCGATACAAATCGCAAATGCTAAAAATGATAAAAAGTTCCCAGAAAAACCATTAATAGGTTGATTGTTTAGAAAAAGTGTTTTAACACCCTTTAGATCTTTTGCGTAACAATCTTCATGATACGGAACGACTTGAAAAAACATCGTAGCAGTAACGAGATCTCCTCTAATCCTTATTTCCTTTAAACACCGATCGCAATAGACAGTTTTAGCCAATTAACACACCCCATTCTTTTTAATTCAACTTAATCATTCATTCTATTTTTTTTAATCAATTCCTAGTAAACTATGAAAATTTTTATATTTACTAACCGATCTAATTTGAATTCCCCCTTCTTGTTTTACTAGCAATTTGACATTCGATCATTCATACCCCAATTCCGGGTAAAATTTTGTTAAAAATTCATTTAAAATAACCTTGTGACTTTTAACAATATTATTTGGTAGTTCATTTGGATAAAAGAACTCAAATTTAATCGATTCCGAATCATTAACACTTAATTCCCCTTTATATTCTTTTGTATAATAAGCAACTGTAACAACAAAAAATTCATCTCCGTTTTCAGCTTTAACGAAGTTTTGTGGTCCTGAATAGACATTTATTAAGTTCAAGTGATCTACAATAAGTCCCGTTTCTTCAAAAACTTCTCTCTTGGCAACATCTTCAGTAGATTCCCCTAACTCCATCAGTCCCCCTGGTATTCCCCAATATCCATTTGGAAATTTCCTAAGTTGTAATAATAATCTACCGGATTGGTTAACGATGATTGTAACTGAGCCTACAAATATTAATGGTCTATGTCCAACAATTCCCCTTAAATCTTCAATATATCCCATTTTTACGCCCCCTCTTTATTACTATATTTTACCAGAAATCCTCTAATCTTGATTCCCTAATTGCTGTTTACTAATTTTCTTTTCATTTCTATAAATAGAAATTATTGGAAAAAAACAAACTAACTTTTAGTCTATATATTGAAATTGGAGGGATTAAATTGTCTTCAAAAAAAACTGAGCGAGAACAAGATCATGATTTAAATGGAACTTTCATCAGTGTCCTTATACTTGGAGTTTTCATTTTAATCTTATGGTTTAGCTTCTATGCTTTTTATTTACATCGCTAGTTAGGAGGTTGTTCATGCATCTACATAAATTTGAAAAAATATGGTTAACATTTGGAATGATTTCATTAATTGTTTTCCTAGTAATTATCGGAATTACAGCCTTTCGTTCACATCTTCAGCCAGCAGGCGGGATGAACACGGTAAATCCTCAAACCGTTGAAAAAACTGCTCCATTTAATCATCCAGGTGTGTACCAAAAAGATGATGGTACATACGAAGTCGTAATACTAGCAAAAACATTTGCTTATGCACCGAGGTAAATTAAAGGTACCAGTTGGTAAGAAGGTGCGATTTGTTTTGACTAGTACCGATGTGACACACAGTTTTTCAATAGTTAATAACAAATGTCAATATGATGGCTGTTCCAGGTCAAATTAATACGAAGGAGTATTCGTTTAAAAAGTCAGGAAATTATTTAATTTTATGTAATGAATATTGTGGAACGGGTCATTCATTTATGCAAACTACTATCGAGGCGGTGAAATAATGAATGAAATGATAGGAAGACCAGATCGTAAACTAGCATTAACACATATTGTAGTGGCATATCTTGCTTTATTAATCGGTACATTTACTGGGCTTATGCAGGTTTTTGTGCGAAATAATGCACTTGAACTTCCAAAGTGGCTTGATTACTATCAAATTCTTACAGCTCATGGAGTGCTGCTTGCGCTTGTTTTTACTACATATTTTATATTTGGTTTCTTAATTACAGGAATGAGTAAAACATTAGGTGATTTTGGTTCGAAAGTACAGATATTTAATTGGTTAGACTTTATTGTAATGACAATCGGAACAATACTTGCAGTGCTAGAAATATTATCAGGTCAAGCCTCTGTTTTATATACCTTCTATGCACCATTGCAGGCTAATGCTTGGTTCTATGTTGCCTTAGCACTTTTTATAGTTGGTACATGGATCAGTGGATTTGCATTAGTTGGACATTATGTTGCTTGGAAAAAGAATAATAAAGGTAAAATAAGTCCTCTAATCTCTTTTATGACTGTAGCAACAATCGTATTATGGGTTATTGCCAGTCTCGGTGTAGCTGCGACAGTTCTGTTTCAATTCATTCCGTGGTCATTTGGATGGGTTGACACAATCAATGTGGAATTAAGTCGATCGCTTTTTTGGTTTTTCGGTCACCCACTTGTTTATTTTTGGCTACTCCCTGCTTATATAGGCTGGTATGCAATTATGCCAAAAATAGTTGGTGGCGAAGTATTTAGTGACTCTCTTGCACGACTCGCTTTTATCTTATTTCTTTTGTTCTCTATACCAGTAGGATTTCATCATCAACTTCAAGAACCAGGTATTTCAACCTTTTGGAAATTCTTACAGACTGTATTAACATTTATGGTCATTATACCGTCTTTAATGACAGCTTTCTCTATGTTTGCTGTGTTTGAGATTTCTGGAAGAAAAAAAGGTGCGAAAGGTTTATTTGGTTGGATTTTTAAATTACCATGGACGGATGTTCGGTTCACATCACTTTTCATTGCCATGTTATTTTTCGCGCCAGGTGGTGCAGGTGGAATCATCAATGCAAGCTATCAATTAGATGAAATTGTTCATAATACACTTTGGATTGTTGGTCATTTCCATATTACAGTTGGTACTCCAGTTGCAATGACATTTTTCGGATTAACCTTTTGGCTAATTCCTTATTTAACAGGGAAAAAACTTACAAAAGCATTCCAAAAATTAGCGTTTATTCAGATTTTCACTTGGGCTATCGGGATGTTTTTAATGTCGACTACAATGCATATTCTCGGAATTTATGGTGCTCCTAGAAGGACTTCATATACAGATTATATGGGGCATCCTGCAGCAGCTAAGTGGTTTACTGGTTTATTCACAAATCATGTAACAGTTGCGGTTGGTGGATCAATTTTGTTTTTATCTGCTTTATTATTAATTTTTATTGTCCTACAAGCGTTATTCACTTTACCAACTGCGAATTCGAAAGAAGAAACAGTTGAATTCCCAGTTGCCGAAAGTAATACTGAAAACACACCTCGTATATTGGAAAACTGGTGGCTATGGATTGGCGTTTCCATTGTATTAATTGCAATTGCTTATACAATTCCTTTATCACATATGATGCATCAACATCATCCGACTGGCTCGGAAGGTTTCAAAACTTGGTAGGAGTGAATAAATTTGTTCATATTTACATTTTCATTAATTCTAGTATGTGTCATTGGTATCGTTATTCTTGTTGATTTAACAACAAAAGAGAAATAAAAAAGAGGTTCTCTCTTTATAAATTAAAAAGAAACAACCTAATGAGCTCAGGTTGTTTCTTTTTGTTTTTATTTTTTTCAAAGTAAATTAAGATGCAATTTTATTTTCATTAATTTTAACGTTTGAAAGTTTTTTATTTTTAGCTTCTGAACTAGAAACCCAGTAAGCTGCTCCAACAAATAAACTACCGCCAAGAATATTTCCAAGTGTAACCGGTACAAGATTTGAAATCATTCCAGCAAGGGTTACTGTTTCTGGGTGTTTAATAAGTAATGAGATTGATAATAATGTCATGTTTGCAACACTATGCTCAAATCCTGAAGTAATAAATGCAAACAAACACCAAAATACCATAATTAATTTTCCTGTTTCAGATTTCATTTTAAATGAACACCACAGTGCTAAACAAACAAGTATATTACAAAGAATTCCACGAACTAGTAATTCCATAAATGGTGCATTCATTTTTGCAGTAGCTGCATTATTAATAAAATCTGCTACGCCACCATTTGCCAGTCCTGAGTATGCAAATAATAACGCAACTAATACCGAGCCAAGAAAATTTCCTACATAGCTATAGCCCCATACTTTAAAAGTATCAAGCCAATTAACCTTTTTATCTAACATACCAATAGACATGATCATATTGTTTCCAGTAAATAAATCCGCTCCAGCCATTATGACTAAACTTAAGGCAATTCCGAAAGAAACACCCATAATAATTTTCGTACCCGCAAAACCAGTAGGTGCGAGTAGTCCACCGATCGTAAAGATTAATATTATTCCTAATCCTACAAAAAATCCTGCCATCATTGTAGGGACCATATATCTTGATTTACTTGCTTTGATTTGGTTTGTCTTCGAAATAGCTACATTCCCAATTGAATTTATAACTTCTTTCATATTGATCACCCTATATTTAGATTTTAACCTTTTCTTGAATACGTTCTATCAGAGCTTGACTCATGAGCTCATCAAATTGTAAATTCCCACAAAGATAAAATTTTTCATTTTCAATGGAAATTCGTCTCTTAATTTTTTCAAGAAGTAATCCTGTAAATAATAAATACGGCATAATATAAATACTTTCAAATTCTTTACTCATTTTACTAATCATATCTTCTAACCTAGGTTTACCCGCTGTTAAAAAAGCTGTGCGAACCGGAACTTTCATTTGAGCTTCTACTGCATTTCCAATTTGCTCGAGCATTTCAATCGGCTCGGGGTCACTGCTTCCGCGTCCGACTAATAAAATTGCCGAGTTACTAGTTCCGTACGCTGACTGGGCACGCTTTTCTACAAGTTGGATCATTTTTTCATGAATACCAAATGGCTCAGATGTCGTAACTTTCACATGTGCAAATCGTTTTAAAATAATATTCAATTCGTCCGGAATATCGCGTTTATAGTGTCCTGCTGCAAATAATAATACTGGCACTACTAATATATTCCTAGCACCTTCTAAAATTATTTTTTCCAAAGTTTGTTGAATAGTTGGTTCAACTAATTCTAAAAATGCATACTCTTGATTTTGAATAGGAATCTCTTTGATTACAGATTGAATAAAGTGAATAAATTGCTCATTACCTTCTTGTTTGCGACTTCCGTGTCCAATATATACTACAGCATCAAACATGATTTCACTTCCAATCACCAAGCATTAATTCCTTTTGTAATTCTTCGTCAATTTTAGTAAATCCGCATTGTATTGCATATTCCTTAACCGATTCACCAATATAAGCAAATGGTAAATTCAATAAATGACTTTCATTCGTTTTCTTTAATTCTTTTATAAACCAATCAACTGATGATTGATTTGGAAAAATAATTGATTCCCATTTTGTTTCTTCAAGCATTCTTGGATTTATTACATCAAATCGTGAATCTGCAATATTTTCATGTGTGGCTATAAATTGTGAGCTTGATGGTAATTTCGTATCTTTGTCTACCGATCCTACAAATACTGAGTGGTTCTTATCGCCACTGTCCTTCTCAGCTAAAATTCCATACTTCTCAAGTTCCTTGCTTGTTTTCGGCGATATATACTCGATTTTATTAGGAAGTTTACGAACATCGAATTTTGATTGATACATTTTAGTAAAAAATAATTTCACACTTTCTGGCGAACAAAAGACGATTCTTTCTTTGCTTAGTGCATCCGCTACCTGATCATGTTGAATTGAAAGTTGAACTGATTTAAGCGTAGGAAATGCGTAAACTTCAGCACCGTTTTCTGATAAAAACGATTCTAATCCATTCTTTTCTACTGTTGCTGTTCCCTTAGCTAATAAAATTTTCCGACCGAAATACTTTTTCTTTTCAAACCAAGATATCTTTGAGCGTAATTTAACAACATCTCCAATAATTGTCATTGCAGGATTTGTAATTTCTTCTTTCTCAATAATTGATACGATTGAATCAATTGTTCCCTCAACAACTCTTTGTTTTCCAATTGTTCCCCACTGAATAACAGCTACAGGAGTATCCTTGGATTTACCATTCTTTATTAGGTGCGTACATATTTTAGGAAGATTACTTACCCCCATATAATAAGCAAGTGTGTCCCCTAACTGATCAGAACAATTCGATTCAATAAGATCTTCATTCTCCATACATTTATGGCCTGTTCTTAAGGTAAAACTTGTACTATATTCTCTATGTGTAACTGGGATTCCAGCATATGCTGCTGCAGCAATGCTAGAAGTAATTCCCGGAATAATTTCAAAAGGTATATCATGCTTTGAAGCTTCCTCTGCTTCTTCACCTACTCGTCCAAAAACGGAAGGGTCTCCGCCTTTTAATCGAACGACATATTTCCCATCTAGGGCAAATGTTACTAAAGTTTGATTAATCATTTCTTGACGCATAATATGTCTGTTAGGGAGCTTCCCACAGTAAATGAACTCACAATTTTCATTCGCTTCACGAAGTAGCCTTGGATTAGCAAGTCGATCATATAAAATGACTTCAGCTTCTCGAATACATTTCAATCCTTTTTCTGTTATTAATCCTAAATCCCCAGGTCCTGCACCTACAAATGAAATAAATCCTGATTTTTTTTTCATAAGTTACACCGTAATATAAACATAACCGTCGATTACTTCGGTTTTATATGTTTTTACAGTTCCATCATCTGGTTTTTGAACTTCACCAGTTATTAATGAAATTTTCCAGTCACGAAGGGGGCAGTACACATATTCACCTGAAACAATCCCTTCAGCAAGTGGTCCATTTGTCCCTGGACAAATACCTTCGATTGCTCGAACATCTTCATTTGATAAACGGAATAAAGCAATTGATTCCCCTTTTATCACTACTTCTTTTCCAATTTGAATTGGTAAAGAAGCTAAATCAATAATTTTTATCTTCTCTTGTGTAGTGATCATTTTTTTGCTCCTCTCATGTTTGCAATTACTTTCTAATAACCTCATATAGATCTAATTGATTAGTAAGCGCTTGGCCCCATGCTTCTTCATATGTTGATTTTGCTTGATCAAATTTCTCTACTAGTGCATTTTCTTGTTCTTTGTTTAACAATACTTCTTTAATGATTTCCACTCCGATTCGCTCTACCCAAGGAGCAGTACGTTCTCCGTAAACTCCTGTTTCGCGATAGTATTGAACATAAGCTTTTGCCATGTGAACGACTTCTTCTTCTGTAGTTACAGTAGTTAACAAATCACATTCTCTAACTTCTGTTCCACCATTACCGCCAAAGTAAAGCTGGAACCCATTTTCCACACAGATTACTCCAAAGTCCTTAGTAAGCACCTCGGCGCAATTTCGAGGACATCCTGTAACACCCATTTTCATCTTATGTGGCGTATCAACCATTTCGATAGCTTTTTCTAATTGGATACCTAATCCTAATGAATCTTGTGTTCCAAATCGGCAAAATCGATTACCGACGCATGATTTAACATTTCTAAGAGACTTAGAGTAAGCATATCCTGAACGCATTCCTAATTCTTCCCAAACTTTAGGTACCTCTTCTTTTTTAACACCATATAAACCAACACGGCTCGCACCTGTAACTTTTACTAAAGGTACGTTGAATTTATTTGCTACTTCACCAAGTTTAATTAATTCATCACCTGTCGTTACTCCCCCATACATTCGCGGTACGATTGAGAATGACCCATCTTTTTGAATATTTCCTTCCATTCTTTCATTAACGAAGCGTGATGATTTATCATCAAGATAATCATTTGGATACATCATTCTTAAATAATAATTTAGAGCTGGACGGCATTTTGAACATCCTTCTTCATTTTCAAACTCTAATACAATGCGAACCTTTCTAGGAGTTTGTAATCCTTTTTCTTTGATTTCATTTATAACTTCATCACGAGATAATGTTGTACATCCACACATACCAGGTTTTGCAGCATTAGGATCAAATGTAGCACCTAATGTAGCTGCTAAAATACTTTCAACCATTCCTTTACATTTTCCACATGATGCACCAGCCTTTGTGCAACTTTTCACATCTTCAAACGTAGTAAGTTCTTGTTCTAAAATTGATTGAACAATTGTACCTTTCGTGACCCCATTACATCCACAAACTGTATCATTTGCACTCATTGTAAGAACAAAATCTTCACCAGAGTCCTCACCTGATTTATGGAGAATAGAAGCACTTGTGTATTCTCTTATATTTGTTTCATTTTTCAACATGTTGAATAATCGATTTCCATCCGATGCGTCACCATATAAAACTACTCCAACAACTTTTTCATCTTTCACTATTACTTTTTTGTAAAGTCCAGCAAATTGGTCATTTACTATGATCGCCTGCATATCTTCTTCTTCATGGATAAATCCCCCAGAGAATAAATCACAACCAGATACTTTTAACTGAGTTGATAAAATGCTTCCTTTATATCCGTTTGTTAAATTACCAGTCATATGATCAGCAAGCACAATCCCTTGTTCATACAACGGTGCTACTAACCCATAAGTAGTTCCGTTATGCTCAGCACATTCACCCACTGCATAAATGGATGGTTCAGATGTTTGCATAAAATCGTTTACAACTATTGCACGGTTTGCATCGATTCCTGCTTCTTTTGCTAAAGAAATATTAGGTCTAATTCCTACTGCCATAACGACTAAATCACAATCTAATGAAGTTCCATCCGAAAAACTAATCCCTTCTACACGATTCGTTCCATTTATTGAAATCGTTTGTTTTTCCATTAAGAAGTTCATTCCTTGTGCTTCTAAATCTTTTTTTAGCATTTTCGCAGCAGTTTCATCTAATTGTTGTTCCATTAATGTAGGAAGTAAATGAACAACATAAACTTCCATTCCTCGATCAATTAAGCCTCTTGCTGCTTCTAAGCCTAATAGGCCTCCCCCAATTACTACTGCTTTTTTATATTTTTTTGCATAATCAATCATTAATTCAGTATCTTGAATTGTACGAAAACCGATTACACCTTGCAGATCATTTCCTGGAATAGGGAGTATAAAGGCACTAGATCCAGTAGCTAAAATAAGTTCATCATATAAAAGCGTTTTCCCTTTTTCTGTTTCAACTTTTTTTTCTGTTGTACATATTTTTGACACTTTTTCATTTGTGAGTAATGTAATTTGATTCTCTCTATACCAATTCCAATCATTAATATTGATTTCATCGAAGTTTGTTTTTCCTTGTAATACATTTGATAACATGATTCGGTTATAGTTTGGATAAGGTTCATCACCTATTATCGTAATTTCAAATAAATCTTTATTTCTTTTTAAAATCTCTTCTATACTTCGAACTCCTGCCATACCATTACCAATCATCAATAATTTTCTTTTCATCTTTTCTAGCCCCCAAGTATACTTTGTGAAATTGTTCACAAGTTTTACTAAAAAAAATCAACTTCATCATTTATTAATTGTTTTTCCTATCTAAATACAAGTTTAGTATAACGGATAAAGTAATGTTTTAACGAAAATTACATGTCAAAATTTTGAACAAAAGCTTCAGCCTTTTTTCCAAAAAACCTCCAAAGCTAAAAATAGCTTTAGAGGTCCCGAACTTATTTTTTCTTTTTTAATTTCTCTTCTGCTTTTTTAATATCCTCAACTTCTCTATACTTTACAATCTTTTTTATTAGATCAAATGGAAGTGGATCGTTTAACGGAAATTGTACAGATCCTTTAGCACCTTTATAAACTGATAATTCTTGTTTAAATGCTGCAATACCACTTGCTCCAGGGTAAAATCCAATATGATGTTTAAATGCAGCAAAATGTACTAAATTTTTATTAAGCGCAAATGTAGGCATTTGGTAACTAATTCTCTCTACAGCATTTGGCACAACTTCTTTTACAGTTTTTCTTAAGGCTTGTAACTTTTCCTGAACATCTGGCTGAAATTGTGAAATATATTCATCAATCGTTTCAAAGGTTTTTTTAGTATTTTCCATAAAATCTCCTTTAGCAAATTATCCTGCTTTTTCTGTTTTCTCTCCAGAAAGTGAATTAATTCTTCTAAGTGAAGGGAATAAATACATCCAAAGTCCTGCAACTAATATCGTTCCAAGTCCACCCACAAATACAGCTGGTACCGCACCAATTAATCCAGCCATCGTTCCAGATTCAAATTCCCCGAGCTGATTTGAAGTTCCAATAAATAGAGAATTTACAGCATTTACTCTGCCTCTCATATCATCCGGTGTCTGTAGCTGAACTAGCGAAGAACGTATTACTACGCTGACTACATCCGAGGCTCCGATGATAAATAATGCAATTAATGAGATGACTAAGTTTGTTGAGATTGCAAATAGCATAGTTGCCAGCCCAAAAATACCTAACGCTCCAAATAATATTGGACCATATGATCTTTTAAGTGGAAAATAAGCTAAAATTAAAGACATGATTAATGCTCCAACAGCTGGTGCAGTACGCATTAGCCCTAAGCCCCAAGCACCTGTATGTAAAATATCTTGCGCATAAATTGGTAAAAGTGCTGTAGCTCCTCCGAGTAAAACGGCAAATAAATCAAGTGATATCGTTCCTAAAATGATTGGGTGCTTATAGACAAATTCTAACCCCATAAGCATTGTACGTAAAGTTACTGGTTCTGATTTTCGAATAAATTGACTGTCTAATTTTATAAAAAATGTTAGGATTGATGAAAGTAATAAAGCAATTGCTGACGTTGCATATACGTATGCTGGTCCTACCGAAAATAATACACCACCAAGAGATGGCCCTAGTATTTGTGCTGTTTGACCTGCAGATGTACTCCAAGAAATGGCTTGCTGTAAAATAGACTTTGGCACAACTTGAGGTAATAATGCAGAAGAAGCAGGTCCTTCAAAAGTACGGCATGCACCGAGTATAAAAGCAGCAATTAATATTTCCTCTTTGCCAAGCCAATTAGCAAAATTACCATATAATAGAAGCCCTGCTATTATAGCTTCTACCATTTGGCATATGAGAACAATCTTCCGACGATCAACCCTGTCAGCAACTTGACCAACTACTAAAGTAAGTAAGACCATTGGAATAAATTGCGCCAAACCAACTAGCCCCAGACTAAACGCGTCATGTGTCAAATCATACATTTGCCATCCAATTGCCACCGATAGCATCTGAAATGAAGTCGAAGTAAACATACGAGAGACCCAAAAATTCGTAAATGAGGTCCCTTTAAAGATAGATTTTTTTGATGCAAACAAATTAAAACTCTCCCCTTTTTAACTCTAACAAATAGCAAATTGAATATTTATACTATTAATGAAATTTAAATACATATCATTATACTATTTTTACTCTGAATTTGTGGATTAATTCAACTTTCATTAAATGAATTTTAATACTTGGAGAGATCTGTTCTATTTACACTCCAACTAATTGTAAGTAAGTTATATTCATCTTTTCGCTGTTTTACTTACTCATGAACCACTTATGAAGTACTAAACTTTAAGCACATTGAAAAACACTTCTCTATAAAAAGAAGTGTTTTTCAATGTGTTGTATTCTAATTAATGAACTGCTGTTGAGGTTAATACAAAACCTTCATATCCATTTGTTGCTATTTCATCACATTTTTTACGATATGCTCCTACACCACCAAGGTAAATTTGAAATCCTCGTGGTTTTCCTTTAATATTTGCCCCGGTGTACCATGAATCTGTTTTTGTAAATAGCGTTGCTTCTGCAACTTCCCTACAATGCCTGCTCCATTCAATCTCTGCATCAACATTAGCTTCAATAATATCAATTTCTTTCGTACGTAAGAACTGAATACAATCAGCGATCCATTCTACGTGTTGCTCAATTGAAACTGGCATGTTGCTAAGTACTGAAGGACTTTCAGGCCCAGTAATCATAAACATATTAGGGAAACCTGCATTAGCAATTCCAAGATATGTTCTCGTTTGTGCTCCTCCGTCCCATTTTTCTTTCAAACTAATTCCATCTTTTCCTTTAATATCAATCTTCATTAATGGTCCAGTCATTCCATCATACCCAGTAGCAAATACAACCACATCTAATTCATATTCATTGTTGATTGTTTTCAACCCATTAGGTGTAATTGATTCAATTGAATCGTTCTTCACATCAACTAAAGATACGTTTCCACGATTATAGGTTTCGTAGTAATTTGTATCAATAATTGGACGTTTTGTCCCATAGTAATAGTATGGCATTAATTTTTTGGCAACTTCTGAATCATGTACAATTTCACTAATTTTTGATCTTATAAATTCAGCAACTGTCTCATTTGCTCTTTCATCAATTGTGAGATCAGTGAAAGCCCCAAAGAGTCCCAGTCCACCATTTTTCCAACTATCTTCATATATTTTGTTTCTTTCTATTAGATTGACCTCTAAAGCAGATTGTGTAGGTGGTACAACCGGTTGGCCGCCAGTCGATTCTCTCATTTGTTTTTTAATTTCTTTAAAGTTTGCTTTAGATTTTCGTATATATTCCGGGTCATAAAGATGGTTTCTTGCTGGTGCACTATATTGAGGTGTACGCTGGAATACAGTTAGAAGACCTGCCTGTTCTGCAATAACTGGAATAGCTTGTACCCCGCTCGAACCAGTTCCAATAATTCCAACACGTTTACCTTTAAAATCAACTACCTTATTTCTTGGCCAGTGACCCGTATGGTACCATTCACCTTTGAATGATTCGATTCCTTTGAAATTAGGTACATTTGCCGCTGATAAACACCCCACACCAGTAATAAAATATTTAGCCGTTACATTCGTATGATCATCTAAATTGATCGTCCATCTATTATTTTTCTCATCATAATGAGCTGATTGAACCCTTGTATTAAATTGAATATCTGAGCGCAAATCAAATTTATCTGCCACAAAATTTAAATATCTTAAAATTTCAGGTTGCTCTGGATACCTAGACGTCCAAGTCCATTCTTTATATAACTCTTCTGAAAAAGTATAATTATAGTAAACACTTTCTGAATCACATCTTGCGCCTGGATAACGATTCCAAAACCACGTTCCTCCTACACCTTCACCTGCTTCATATACACGAACTGAGAGTCCATCCTCTCGTAAGCGGTGAAGCATATATAGCCCCGAAAAACCAGCACCAATTACAATTGCATCAAAGTGTTGAATGTTAGTTTTCATTTGGTATCCTCCTTTTATAAATAGATTTATTTTTATTTTTTTCAGACTTAAATTTACCTTTTATTTAATACTGTTTGATCCACTTTATTTAAAAACTCATCAATTCGATTGATTGACTCTTCAATTCGCTCAGGAAACACTGCCATATTTGTAAAGTATCCATGAACTAGTCCTTGTTCACAATGCAGCTCTACATTTACTCCAGCCTCTTTTAAACGTTTACCATATTCAATTCCTTCATCTCGAAGTACATCATTTTCCGCTGTAATAATAAGAGCAGGGGGTAGGTTCGTTAAATCTTCAGCTACAAGTGGTGAAACATATTTATTTCTAGCATCTTCTTTGGAATTTATATAATGATTTCCAAACCAAATCATTAAATCTCGATCAAGTCCATAGCCTACTTGGAAATCTAAATAAGATTTTGAATCATAAGTTAATGCAGTAACAGGATAAACCAGCACTTGTGCGACAACTTTTGGTCCGTTTTGATCTTTGGCAGCTTGTGAAACTACCGCAGCAAGATTCCCTCCAGCACTATCACCGCCTACAACGATATTGGAAGCGTTTCCATTAAATTCTTTAGCATGTTCACTCACCCAATTTAATGCAGCAAACGAATCTTCAAATGGGATTGGAAACTTGTATTCCGGAGCAAGTCGATAATCTACTGAAACAACGATTCTTTTCGTACGGTTAGCAAGCATTCTACAACTTGCATCCGATGTTTCTAAATCACCAATAACCCAACCGCCACCATGGTAATACACAAATACTGGTAAAGGACCTTCACCTTTAGGAGTGTAAATTCTGATTTTAATTGTTTCACCTTGTCCCACTTGAATTAATTTATCTTCAACTTTCGCTAATGAAGCAAGTTCTACTTCAACTGGTGGAGCATCTGCAAACATTTCTCTTACAGCTTCCGGTTCCATTTTGTGAATTGCTGGCAATTGATTAAACATCTCCACATATGCTTTTGCTTTTGGATCTAAATTAGCCAATTTACATCTTCCTTTCAGATTGGATTTTAATTTACTTTCGAGATCCTATATCTCAAAAAGCCTATCTAAAGGATATAACTTTTAGTATAATTAGAATATTCCTAATTTTGAATATATAATATCCCTAAAAAGGAGATGATAACGTGGTATCTGACTATACCATTCAAGAACATATTCGAAAACTTGAAGTTAGTACAAGTCATGAAGAACATATGTACAATATTCTTGATATCTATATGAATCTTTTTCCCGTTCGAAATGCTTATTTATTTAGATATTCTCCTTTTGGATTTTTAGGTGAAGGCATTATTTTGATTTCATATGATGGATTATCACATATACGAGAAATAAGAGATGATATTCGTTCGCTCCCAATCATCTTTTCAGCAATTTGTGAGCGAAAAGCAAAGTTTTGTTCAGGAATTGAATACTTAAAACAAACGAGTAGTAAATATATCTTCCCTTCTAGTGTTAACTCTATGATTGTTGTGCCAATCTGTTTCGGTTCAGTAGTTGTTGGATATATTTGTTCAACGGAATTTAAAGATGATTTTATTAATATGGATGATAAACTACTCTCTTCATTTACATACTATGGTAAGTTAATTGGTAAATTTTTAGAAAATACAACTGGGGCTTATCATTCAATCATTTTAAGTAAAAGAGAATTAGAGGTAATGAAACGCATTGCTTGGGGAGAAAGCACAAAAGAGATGGCAGATTCCATGACTATTAGTGAACTTACAGTAAAACAATATGTGAAATCTGCTATTAAAAAACTTGGTGCTAACAATCGCTCTCATGCTGTTGGTGAATTAATTCGAAAAGGAATTATTTCTTAAATTTTGAAAGCGCTTTAAAAATAAAAAAAGCACTAATCCTTTTATGCAAGAGATTAGTGTCAGACTGTTGAAGTATAAAAGGTCTATAAGGAAAACAAAATTTAGGGGAATTGAATTGATGTTAAAATTCATTTTTTTATATTTAGTAACGATTTTAAATGTTAAAGTGTTTCAACAATTTTAATATACCAACAAACTATAGTAATTGTTTTTTCAAATTTTAGATATATCGTTTTAAATGATTAGTTTATTAGTTAATGTTCAATCCCAATTTACCTAAAAATTGATTATTAAACTGTTACACTAAGTAAAGGATACTTAATTAGTATTTTTTCCGTAAACTTTTATTGATGGATTAGTTGATTGGAATGGAGGGATGCTCGACTCCTATGGGATATGCGGGAAGGCTGAGACCCCGCAGGCGCGCCGAGGAGGCTCAGGTCTCGCCCCATGAAAAGCGAGAGTCCTGTAATGGAAATCAACAACACTCTACTTCTTTTACGAAAATTTGATAATTATAATTTACAAGATGGTTTTACAAAAGCGTGACACTAATCCTTTTATGTAAAAGAATAGTGTCATTTTTTTCTTAATCAAGCGAAATCCAATTATTTTTCATTGCAAAAATCACAGCGTTTAGTCTGTCAGGTACTTGTAATTTTTGGATTATATTTGAAACATGGTTTTTAACAGTTTTACTCGAAATAAATAATTCAGATCCTATTTGGATATTAGAATATCCTTGAGCTAGAAGTTGTAAAATTTCTATTTCTCTTTTTGTTAAAAGACTATTCATAGCCTCAGAATCTAGTTCTTTCTTTTTCTTTCCATTCTCAAGAAGTCGTGTATTTTCTTCAATAATTAAATTTGTTAATCGAGAATCTAAGAAAAATTGGCCATTTTGAACTTGTTTTACAATATAAAGTAAATATTCTTCATCAATGTCAGTTAAGCAAATTCCATTTACCCCAATTTCTAGTAAACTCTTTATTTCTTTATAATCTATATTATTTTTTATGATTACTATATTAATGTTCTTATCAATTAACTTTAAAAGCTGAGATTTTACTCCCATCTCTTCATTTTTCACATGACAAATAAAAAATGTTTCATTTAAATCACTTGTATTAATTTCATGGAAATCTATTTTTCTAGCATCTAGATTATGATGTATTAAAATTGTACATATACCAGATACGAAAAGAGTATTTTCAACAAAAATAAATGTTTTATTTTCGTGGTGATTAAACTCATTGTTAGTAAACATTTTTATTCCCAACTTTCAACAGTAATTAGACTCAATTACTGATATTTCATTACTTAATCCTAATTAATCCTATAAAATTAAATGGAATTAAGTAGTATTTTACATGGTTTACGGAAGAAATTATATTTCATATATGTTAAGCTATAGTTAAGTAATACTTAACAATGTAAAACACTTAAATATATTAAACTATTGATAGGATAAGTTAGTTTTTATATTAGGAGGATAAAATGAACTTTGAACAACTAGAATATGTTGTAAGTATCGCAAAAGAGAAGTCGATTTCAAGGGCAGCGAAAAAATTGCATATTTCTCCTTCTGGGGTTAGTCAAGCCATAACTCAACTTGAAAGAGAATTAGAAATAAATATATTTAATCGTTCTAGAGGCGGAATTACGTTAACTTTTGAGGGAGAGTTAGTATTATCTAGGTCAATTGATATTTTAAATAATTTAAAAGAATTAAAAGATCAACTTTCGACTTTTAAGGAAACTAGAGTAAAACATATGAAAATTGCATGTGCACCTACGTTCACTTTTACAATTCACGATGTTTTAAAAAAATACTCTGGGAAAAACAATGGCGCTACAATTGAATTAATTGAACAAGGTTCACCTCAGATCATTAACAATTTAACAAAAGAGGACTATGATTTAGCGTTAGTTGTTTCTTCAAAAGCGGAATTAGAAAAGGAAAATAATATTAATTTCGAATTTTTAAGTAAAGGAAATGTTTGTATTATCGTAGGTAAAAATTCTCCTTTATATGATTTAGATTTTGTTACAGCTGAAGAACTACTTTATCAAAAAGTTGTAATGTATAATTTTTCAAATAAACATTTTCTGCAATTAGTTAAAAAATTTAAAAATGAGATTGTTCTTAAATCAAATCGGACGATGACACTAATTGAAATTATTAAAGAAGGAAGCGTATTTACATTTGTGCATAATACAACTTTAAAATATTTTCCTGATGTATTAAATGGCGAATTAAAAGTAATTCCCATTAAAGAAACAGATTATGTTTATGAGGACTTTTGGGTGATCTCTCCAAATACTAAAGAAAATACAAGTGACAAAAATGAATTTATTAAGTGTGTAAGAGATCTTTTAAATGGTATTTCTTAATAAAAAACGCTAAATGATACAAAACAAACTTGTATAATTAGCGTTTTTTATTTTTATTTAAGCATTAGGAAAAATCTTTTTTAAAGATTCCTTCATATCAGGATTCGATTTAATTGTTGGACGTATTGATCTAGCCATTTTTTCAGCTTCTTCAATTGTTTCTGCTTTGTTTAGTGCAATTAATGCTCCTATTGCCACTGTACCTGCACGAGTATTCCCCCCACCACAATGGAAATACACTTTTTGATCATTTTGATAAGCTTCTACGACATGATCAATCGCTTTTTTAAGTGTTTCTGCTTGTTCTTCTTTATCATCAACAATCGGACTATGTACACGGTTAATTTGAGGGTCAACCTCATAATTTTTTACCCTTAAATCAAAAACAATATCTGCATTTTCGTTTTCCATCATGTCTTTAACGTCATCTGCCCCACCGAAAAAGACACGATCTTTTATTAATACTTGATAATTCTTGTTACTCATCTTTTTGCCTCCAAAACGTTTCTTTACTATTTTTATTGAATGATTTCACTTAATCTTTCTTTTACATTCCCCTCAAATAATCCACCATGATAACAGATTACTTTTTCAATATCGAATGATAATAAAGCCTCAAGTGATTTGATTGATTGTTCAATATCATAAGTGTACCCCGGGTTTGAAGGGTTTAATTGACCATTTTCAATCATTAGTGCATCTCCTGCAACTAATGTTTTCGACTCTTTATGATAAAAGCTTATATGTCCTGGTGTATGTCCAGCAGTGTCAATTACAGTAATACCACCACAAATTGCCAAATCATTTCCTGGTGTAACAATATGGTCAACTTTACCTTTTGGGGGATTTTCTAATCTGTTTTTAAATGCTTTTCGGAATTCATCTGTTGTATCTGCTGGCAATGCCGCTACAGCATTCGCAATTTTTTCTGGCGTAATTTTAATAAGTAACTTTTCACCTTGAATATAAGGTTTTTCTATTTCACTCGCATAGACTTCAATTTTATTAGTAGACTCTTCTACGATTACAGAAAGACTGCCAATATGATCAATATCTTGATGAGTAATCAGTATTTTATTAAGTTTTTCAAATGGTACTCCTACAGTTTCAAAGCAATTTTGAAATTCGTTTAATTGTCCTGGATAGCCTGTATCAATTAAAACCACATCTTCGTCATCCCAAATTAGCGTTGGATGAATTGTATTTGTCATTCCATTTGAATTCATCGTAATGTTTAACATTTGAATCTTACTACTACCAAGCATAAAATCACTCCCGAACTATATTGTGAATCATTTCCAAGTACTATCGTAACGATTAAAGCCCACAGAGTCAACACAAAAATATTTTATTATAACATAAAAATTTTTATTTGTCAATATATCAATTAATTTAATAAAATGTAATTTTTAACATTTTCTCACAAAAAAACTAGATATACTAATCTTGAAGTATATCTAGTCACTTTAGTTTTATTAAGGACATGTTAAATCTACCAAAATTTTCACAGTAGAGGTAGTTTAGTGAGGATTATTTCCATACCTAATATACTCCTCAATTCCCTAATCTTTAAAGCGGTATATTTCCATGTTTCTTGTTAGGTCTTGTTTCACTTTTTGTTCTTAACATTTCTAAGGATTGTTTTAAGACTTTACGTGTTTCTCGTGGATCAATAACATCATCGACCATACCATGAGAAGCTGCAACATATGGGTTTGCAAACATTTCTCTGTATTCTGAAATTTTTTCAGCACGAGTTGCAATTGGGTCGATACTTTGATTGATTTCTTTTGCAAAGATAATATTCGCTGCTCCTTCTGGTCCCATTACGGCGATTTCTGCATTTGGCCAAGCGTATACTACATCTGCACCAATTGCTTTTGAATTCATTGCTACGTATGCACCGCCATATGCTTTTCTTAAGATTACAGTAATTTTTGGAACTGTAGCTTCTGAATATGCATATAAAATTTTAGCTCCGTGACGGATAATTCCACCATGCTCCTGGTTTACTCCTGGGAAGAAACCTGTTACATCTTCAAATGTAATTAAAGGTATATTAAATGAATCACAGAAACGGATAAATCTTGATAGTTTATCAGATGAATTAATGTCAAGACCGCCTGCCATTACTTTTGGCTGATTTGCTATGATTCCTACGCTTTGTCCATCAATTCGACCAAAACCGATCACAATATTTTTTGCAAAGTTTGGTTGAACTTCCATGAAATCTCCAGAATCAAGTATTTGCTCAATGACTTTTCTTACATCGTAAACTTTCGTAGATTCAATTGGAACTAAGTCAATTAACTCTTCTCTCCAATCATCATTTTCAAAGAAAGGAACGCCTTCTGGTTTTTCATTATTATTTTGAGGTAAAAAGCTAATAAGTCTACGCACCTGCTCTAAAATTTCAGGTTCTGATTCTTCAGTGAAATGTGCTACACCGCTAATCGAAGAATGAACTTTTGCTCCTCCTAGATTTTCTGAAGTAATTTTTTCACCAGTTATTGTCTCAATTACTTTTGGACCAGTAATAAACATTTGGCTCGTCTTCTCAACCATAAAAACAAAATCAGTAATTGCTGGTGAATAGACTGCTCCTCCTGCACACGGGCCCATAATGACAGAAATTTGTGGTATAACGCCTGAATAAATCGAATTGCGATAAAATACATGACCGTAACCGTCTAAAGAAACTACTCCTTCTTGTATTCTTGCACCGCCCGAATCATTTAACCCTATAATCGGAGCGCCAACTTTTGCTGCTAAGTCCATAACTTTCGCAATTTTTAAAGCGTGCATTTCACCTAATGCTCCACCAAAAACTGTAAAGTCTTGCGCAAATACATAAATTAGACGTCCATGTACTTTACCGTAACCAGTGACAACGCCTTCACCCGGACTATCCATTTTATCCATTCCAAAATTCGTAGCGCGATGTTTAATAAAGGGATTTAATTCGACAAAAGTATCTTCATCTAATAAAAGATTTATACGTTCTCTAGCAGTTAATTTTCCTCTATTATGCTGTAAATCTATTCGTTCGTCTCCACCGCCCAATTCAATTACTCTCTTTCGATCCATTAATTCATTAATTTTCTCATAAGCTGTTGTCATGACTTTATTCAACTTCCTTTCTGGTTAAACTAGATGATGGTTGGCATAGCTCGAACAATACTTTATTCGTTGAATTTGGATGAAGGAAAGCAACTAGGCTATCGTGCGCACCCTTTTTTGGAACTTCATTAATTAGTTTAATTCCGTGTTCTTTCACAACTTCAAGCTGTTTCTCACAGTTTTCTGTTTCTAAAGCAATATGATGAATTCCTTCGCCTTTTTTCTCAATAAACTTTGCAATTGGGCTTTCTGGACTAGTTGCTTCTAAAAGCTCAATTTTCACTTCACCGATTTCGATAAATGCTACTCGTACTTTTTCACTTTCAACAATTTCAATTCCTTTAAGTTTTAAACCAAGCACATTCGTATACAATTGAATAGAAGTCTCTAAATCTCTTACTGCAATTCCAATATGATTAATTTTTTTAGGACTAGTCTCTTGCATTACAATGTCTCCTTCCTATTGCCTTCAAAAATGGATAATAAATAGTTTGCAGCTGAAGTTGCTGTTAATTCTCCATTTACAATTGAACTTTCAATCGTTTTTAAATTTAGTTTCACACTTTCATGATTCATAAAACTTAGTTTCAACTGTTCAAAAACCATGTTGTACATCCAATCAATCATTTGTTTTTGACGTCGCAAAGAAAAATAGCCTGACTCAGTTGTTAGATCTTTAAAAGCATTAATTTCATTCCATATTTCTTCAATACCTTCACCAAGTAACGCAGAAGCGGTATATGCTTTACTTGTCCAGCCAGGAGTTGAAGGCTGTAATAAGTGGAGTATTCGATTAAATTCAGCCTTAGCCGCATTAGCTTTTAATTTGTTTTGTCCATCAGCTTTATTGATGATAATTGAATCTGCAAGTTCCATGATGCCTTTTTTAATTCCTTGTAGCTCATCTCCTGCTCCAGTTAGCATGACTAAAAGAAAAAAATCTACCATTGAACGAACCTGTACTTCACTTTGTCCAACACCGACAGTTTCGATTAAAATCACATCATAGCCTGCTGCCTCGCATACTAGCATTGATTCCCTTGTTTTACGTGCAATCCCACCAAGAGAACCGCCTGATGCAGAAGGTCTAATAAATGCATTCGGATTCTTTGAAAGTGAATCCATTCTTGTTTTGTCTCCTAAAATACTACCTTTTGTAATTGTGCTACTTGGATCGATTGTTAAAACGGCTACTTTATGCCCTTGTTCACACAAATAAGTTCCAAAGCTTTCTATTAAACTACTTTTACCGGCTCCTGGAACCCCAGTTATTCCAATCCGGATCGAACGACCTGAATGAGGAAGTAACCTCGTCAACACATTTTGTGCAGAATACATATGTGCTGACGAATTACTTTCTATAAGGGTAATTGTTTGGGCTAAAATAGTTCGATTGCCTTCAAGTACTCCATTTACATAGTCGTCTTCAGAAAGCTTTTTCTTTCTCTTGTTTTCTTGATCCATTTAAATCGAATCCTCAAGTCGGCGATTAATTTCTTCAATAACCTTTTGTGCCGCAACTGGGATAACAGTACCTGGTCCGAAGATTGCTGCTGCTCCGTTTTTCAATAAAAACTCATAATCCCCTGCTGGTATTACCCCTCCAGCTACAAGAACAATGTCCTGTCGACCTAGTTTTTTTAACTCTTCCATCAATTGTGGAAGTAGCGTTTTGTGACCACCTGCTAAAGAGCTCATTCCGATAACATGAACATCATTTTCAACTGCTTGAAGTGCCGTTTCCGCTGGTGTTTGGAATAAAGGACCGATATCTACATCAAATCCTAAATCCGCAAATGCTGTTGCGATTACTTTCGCTCCACGATCATGACCATCTTGTCCGAGTTTAGCTATCATAATTCGAGGACGACGACCTTCTTTCTCTTCAAAATCATCAGCCATTTTACGTACAATCTCTATTTCATCTTTTTCACCGTATTCCGCACTATAAACACCCATAATTGAACGAATAACAGCTTTATGTCTACCTACTACTTTTTCATAGGCATCCGAAATTTCACCTAATGTTGCACGAGCTCTAGCAGCCTCAATTGCAAGCGCTAACAAATTACCTTCCCCAGACTCCGCAGCCTCAGTAATCGCGGTTAATGCTGCCTGCACTTTAGCTTCTTCTCTAGATGCTCGAAGCTCTTGTAGTCGCATAATTTGCGCTTCACGAACTGCAGTATTGTCGACTTCTAAAACATCTAATGGATCTTCTTTTTCAAGGCGATATTTATTAACGCCAATAATTGTTTCTTTACCTGAATCGATGTGAGCTTGACGTCTTGCCGCAGCTTCTTCGATTCTCATCTTTGGTAAACCAGTTTCAATCGCTTTTGCCATACCACCTAATGATTCAACCTCTTGAATATGTGCCCATGCTTTTTGTACTAATTCATTTGTTAACGATTCAATGTAATATGAACCTCCCCAAGGGTCCACTACATTACAAATTCCAGTTTCTTCTTGTAAATAAAGCTGCGTATTACGGGCAATACGAGCAGAGAAATCCGTTGGTAATGCAATTGCTTCATCTAAAGCATTCGTATGAAGTGATTGAGTATGCCCTAACACAGCGGCCATCGCTTCAATACAAGTACGAGTCACATTATTAAATGGATCTTGTTCTGTTAAACTCCAACCAGATGTTTGTGAATGCGTTCTAAGCGCCATCGATTTTTCTTTCTTTGGATCAAATGATTTTATCAATTTAGCCCAAAGCATGCGTCCTGCTCTCATTTTTGCGATTTCCATGAAATAGTTCATTCCGATTCCCCAGAAAAATGATAAACGAGGAGCAAACGAATCAATATCGATTCCCGCTTTTAAACCAGTTCGAACATATTCCAATCCATTTGCTAGAGTATAGCCTAGCTCGATATCAGCAGTTGCCCCTGCTTCTTGCATATGGTAACCAGATATACTGATGCTGTTGAATTTAGGCATATTTTGTGAAGTATAAGAAAAAATATCAGCAATAATACGCATTGATGCTTCTGGCGGGTAAATATAAGTATTTCTCACCATATATTCTTTTAAAATATCGTTTTGAATTGTTCCTGTAAGCTGTGATTGATGTACGCCTTGTTCTTCAGCAGCAACAATATAAAATGCTAAAACCGGAAGTACAGCACCATTCATTGTCATTGAAACTGACATTTTATCTAACGGAATACCATCAAATAAAATTTTCATATCAAGGATTGAATCAATTGCAACCCCTGCTTTTCCAACATCCCCTTCAACACGAGGATGATCCGAATCATACCCACGGTGAGTAGCTAAATCAAAAGCAATCGATAAACCTTTTTGACCAGCAGCTAAATTTCTTCGATAAAATGCATTACTCTCTTCCGCTGTTGAAAAGCCTGCGTATTGGCGAATTGTCCAAGGTTTGTTAATATACATCGCAGGGTAAGGTCCACGTAAAAACGGAGCAATTCCAGAAACATATCCTAAGTGTTCCATCTGATTAAGATCAGTCGAATCATATAATGGTTTTACATCTATTTGTTCTAAAGTTTTCCAATCTTCTTGTTTAACTTGCATCTGTTTAGGAGGTGCTATATTTGGTGCTGAAAATGTTGTATTAAATGGCATCTTTGTAAAGTCTGTTAGTTTGTTCATTTCAAAATCCCTCCATCCTTTTGAAGATTTTCTAACTTCTCGAAATTATTTACATTGATATGAATGAAATCATCAATTCCAACTTGTTTGTATAAATTCATATCATCAAATGACGGCTTTCCTGCTAAAAGTACTTTGGCATTCGGATTAATTGTTTTAATCTGATTTGTTATAGAAGGTACAACTTCTGAATATTGATCATCAGTTGAACAAATGACAACAATAGTCGATTCTGATTTTTTAAATGATTCGATTACTTCATCAATGGATGTAAAGCCTTTATTTTGTAGCACCTTAAATCCTCCAACTTCAAAGAAATCAGTAACAAAGTCAGTTCGAGGCTTGTATGCTGCAACTTGTCCAAAATTTGCTACAAATACAGTTGGGAATTCACCAGTACTATTTTTATAACTTTGAGAATTTTGGCGTAATGATTCATAAGGTTGTGCACCACGATGTATGTCTAATTGATTAACTCTAGGAAGTTCTGAATCTATTAAATTCATTTCATTTAAAATATTCGAAATTGTTGCACCAATATTTACTGCATCAATTATATCTTCAATTGAACAACCAGTTTGTAATACTAAATTTTCGGAACCGCCATCAATGTTTTCTTTATTCACTTCAATTTCTGAACGATTCAATTCTTTTTTCTCTATTCTTGTTTCATTCAGATTCGGATAAATATTAGTCCCAATAAATTTAGCTTTTCTATTTTTTATGTTGTTCGATTTTTCTTCTGCAACCTGTTTAACTAATGCTTGAGGAAAACCTTCTTGTATTGCCTTAACCATTCCACCTTTTTCTTCAATCTTTTGGAATAGTTCCCATGCCTTTTCAGCCAAAGAGTAAGTAAGTGATTCAATATACCAAGAACCACCAGCTGGATCAGAGACTTTTGATAAATTTGATTCTTTTTCAAGAATTAAATGTGTATTTCTCGCAATACGTCTAGAAAACTCATCAGATGATTTTATCGATTCATCGAATGGCGAAACATGAAGTGAGTCAGATCCTCCAATTACTCCTGCAAAAGCTTCAACAGTTCCTCTAAGTATATTTACATAAGGATCATAAATCGTTTTTGTCCATGCAGATGTACGTGAATGAATGTTCATTTTTTGTGCAGCTTCATTGCCACCTAATTCTTTTATAATTCTTGCCCAAATCATTCTAGCTGCTCTTAATTTTGCGATTTCCATAAAGAAGTTCGATCCGACAGAAAACGAGAATAGTATTTTAGCCGCTGCATCATCAAGCGGGATTTGTCGATTATCCATTTCACGTAGATACTCTAATCCAGTTGAAATAGCAAATGCTAATTCTTGAACTGCATTTCCTCCTGCATCGTGATAAGGATGTGACTGTACTAAAATATTTCTTAAATTTGCAGTATGATTAACTGACCATTTTGTGATCTCTGCCATCATTTTGTAAGCATTTTCAAGAGAATACGGAAGTGTCCCTTCTTTCACTAAATTACTGATCGGATCCATTCCAATAAAGCCATTTATTTTATTAAAATCGTAATTTTGTTGTTGTAAATATGCGATAAATGAACCAAAAAATGCTTGCCCACCGTTAACTGTTTCAATATATAAAGGAACTTCCTCTAAATTTATATTTTGAAAGGCTATTCTAAAATCTTTAATAGATGTTAGGATTAACCCTTTATTTGAATTATTATTTTGACTAGTTGTTTCTAAAGATTCGTTTAGTTGAATCTTTAACATCGTTTGACCTTTGTCTAAATCATGTTTTGCAACACGGTTGAACTCTATTGGAGAAGAACAATCTAGTTCCTGACTAATTTCCCATGGCTTTTCTAGATAACCTTGTTCACTTGTTCCTCTAACGAAAGGAAATTCTCCTGGTTGTGCGTTTAGATAAGGATAGTTAGCGATATCTTCTTCCCCATACATCGGCTTCAAAATTATTTCTTCATATGTTTTTGTTACAAGCTTTTCCTCAATAGTGGCTCCTTTTAAGGATTTTTCAACAACATCTCTCCACTCTTGTACAGTAGGCTTTGGAAATTCAGCAAATAAATTCTCTTCCAAGTTAAGGTTCGAAGTTTTAGTATTTTCTGACATGTATAAAGCCACTCCTTTCTTTATCTCTTAATTTAATAAGATGTAAATATAAATTGGATCGTCGAATTTACCTATGTAATAAACTCGATTTTTCTTTTCATTAAGAATATAAATGCAAAGAATAATTAAAATTTCGACAAACACTTTCAAAAATCCTCCAAAATTATGAAAATTACGTATTTTTTAAATGCTCTTATTTATAAATATATTTCGACATTAGTTTTTTTTAAAGCCGCTGTTAAATTATTTGAACTAAAAAAGGTTGTCTAATTAGACAACCTTTATGAACCTTTATGTAACTAACGCATGTCCATTAATTAAACAAGAAAACAAGTCTTTTTGTATGGCTGTTTTCGCATAGATTGCTGCTATTTTGACCATACTCCTTAAGGGTGCAGCGAAGGTCTTGGTTGTGTTCATTGTGGGAGTATAAAGGTTAAGCGAAACGGAAAATATCGTGGAAGACAGCGTTACTTCTGTCATGATTGCTCCAAGTCTTTTAATGACTTAACAAATACCCCAATTTCAGGTTCGCGATATCTTGGAAAATGGGCTAAATATTTTCGTATGATGATTGAAGACTACACCTTACCCAAAATTGCTGAAGAGCTTAAAATTCACATTTCAACTTGTTTCTATTGGAGGCACAAGATTTTATTTGCATTGCGTTCATTAGGATTTCAAGGTTTAAAGGGAATCGTTGAAAGTGACGAGACCTTTTTTAAAGAGTCCTTTAATGGACGTAAAGTAGAAGGCAGAGACCCCAAAGAACGTGGTGGAAGAGACCCAAAAAGAGGTATAAGTAGTCTAAAAATTGCAGTTGTAGTTGCACAAGACCTAATGGTCAAGTAGTTGTTAGAAAAGCTGGTCGTGGTCGTGTCCGAGCAGAAGAAATCGATGCGGTAATTGGGGAGTATATAGACCCCTCTGCTTTGTTATGCACAGATACTGCAACGAACTATAAAAAGTTTGCATTGGATAAAGGTCTAAAACACGAAACAATTAATGTCAGTAAAGAAGGTTATGTGAAAAAAGGCATATACCATGTTCAGCATGTCAACAGCTTTCATAAACGCCTTGGAGATTGGATGGATAGATTTCAAGGAGTGGCTACTAAATATCTCGACAACTACCTATACTGGTTCAAATTCTTACAACAAAATAATAAGTTAGCTACTAATGACAGAGTAAAGGATATGATGTTAGGTCCTGTCAAATTCCTAATTACATTACAGTTAAATATTTACGAGAAGTATAAATATAGTTGAATTAAAAAAGCCATATCAATGATATGACTTTTAATGGCTTCCTGCTTATTAATTAATCACCTAATGAAATGATTAATAAATTTTGTTCAAGCGCTTCTATGCACAATACCTTTAGTTCATTTGCAAATTTTCTAATTTCCTTTTCTGTACGGTCATATTCAGCTATGTATTTAGTTAACATGTAATCGCACAAATTTAGCAATTCCTTAATTTCTTTTTCTCTAAATAAAGTATCAGCATATTGGTCCAAATAAGTAAGCAACCGCATACTTGCATTATTTCTTTCCTGATTAGCAATATACACATGAATTTTTTCATCAAAAGATACGTGTTGTCTATCTAACCAGTCTCGTTTCTTTTTCCCTTTTGCTAATATAAAATCAAGTGATGGCATTTTGCGTACTCCTCGAAATAACTATTTTCTTTAATTATACATGATTTTCTGAACAACCAATCTACCATTTTAGTTGAATAACGATTAATGATAATTGTTCCGATTTCAATTGATTTACTTTCTAATGATATGCCTTCTTCGTTAGAAAGAGGAAAGGTTGCAGTCGTAATTTCACCTGTACGCCAATTGCTTGGTAATTCCAAATCAACTATTAGGCGCCCTCCTGGCATTAAATGATTATAAAAACATTTCAGTGCATCTTTAGCATCCGTTAAATTGTCTATCAAGCAAAAGGAGCCAGTAGGTATAACGACAGCTTCATATTTTGATTCCAAAGAAAAACTACGTAAGTTACCTTCATAAAGCTTCGGATTTAAGCCTCTTTCTTCGCATCGTTTTTGACAAGAATCTAACATTTCAGTTGAATAATCTATGCCATCAACAATAAATTCATTTTCAAGTAAGGGAATTAAGAATCGGCCAGAACCGACAGCTGCTTCAAGTATTTTCCCTTTAGTCCCTTTTAGTCTTTCAAGATAATATTCAATATCACCATCAATTGAATACCCCACTGGTTTGGTAAAATCATATACTTCCGTACTTAATGCACCATAATAACTAAACATTTCATTTCCTCCAATATTATATGCGGAAGAATTTTAATTGAAATATGAAAACTTCTGCACCTCAAGTTTGTTAGATGTAGGTAAAGAGCTGACTATCATATTAAATCACTCACTTTCTATAATATTGTTACAATTATACATTTTTTGTAGAATCAATCCAGTTATTTCAATCATATTTCACTCCCGCTTTAATGCTGGTACCATTAAAATAGTCGCATCTGGTACTTTTGATTTTACTAGATTGTGATTGAATAAAGGTAAATGAGCTGAATAAAATGGTTAAAACACTTAAGTTCTGCACGCCTTCCAACTAAACTGTAGTAAAAAATAAATAAAATGTGGTGATTAAATGAATCAGAGAATAAACAAATACAACCAGCCAATTGGTGAGGAGTTGTCCAATTGGGAGATAAGAGAATTCCCTTCTGATATGTATTATGTTGGAAAACATACTATTGTCACTAGATTATCTCGTACTCATACTAAAGATCTCTATAATGCATTTAAAATTTCTAATCCTAGTAATTGGACTTATTTAACCGACGAACCACCTCTCAACTATGAAAATTTTGAACAAACATTACTAGAAAAAATAGAAAGTAGCACTCAGATCTATTATGCTGTGATAAATAAAGAGACTAATAAACCACTTGGAATATTTAGTTTAATGAGGATCGATCAGACAAATGGGGTAATTGAAGTTGGAAGTATAAATTTTTCGGATGCTTTAAGAAGAACAATAATCTCGACCGAAGCACACTATTTATTAGCTAAGTATGTTTTCGAAGAACTCCAATACCGACGTTATGAATGGAAATGTGATTCTCTTAATGCTCCCTCCATTAAAACAGCAAAACGTTTAGGATTTAGTTATGAAGGCACCTTTAGAAATAACGTTATCTATAAAAACCGATCACGAAGCACCACCTGGTTTTCAATGCTAATAGAAGAATGGCCCCTACATAAACAGGCATTAACTCAATGGTTGGCAGAGGAGAACTTTGATGAAGAAGGAATTCAAATTCAAAAATTAGAATCATTTAAGCAATAAGAACAAAAAAATATGCTTCATCATCAGCTTTTAGAAAATCAACTTTACACTCTAACAGAGACTTCTAAAAAAAGCATAAAAATAAAACAGCTAGTCTATCAATTAAATAGGTTAGCTGTTTTAATAAAATCGAACCCTATATTTCTAGGATTATTTGATTTGATTTTGCCCTAGAGACACAAGTTAAAATCATATTATTACTTTTTCTTTGATCCTCGTCCAATAAAAAGTCGAGATGCTCAATTTGGCCATCGATTACGTTTACCTCACATGTCCCACATCTTCCAACTCTACAGGAATATGGTACTTTTATGCCCTCGTCGAGTAAAACATCTAATAAAGTTTTATCAACGGGAACATGCTTTGTAGTTCCATTCGCCAGTCTAACCTCAAATGGTCTTGAATTAGCCAATATTTGTGGTGTAAAAATCTCAATATGGACACTTGATTTTGGATAGCCAAATGCAAATGCCGATTCATTAAATTGAGAAATAAACCGATTAGGACCACAAAAATAGACATGAGTTCCGATTGAATGGTCTAAAAGAGTTTCAACTTTTATTCGACTAGAATTATGCTCTTTCGTAAAGTAAAAAGTAGTCACTTCCTTATAATATTCATTTAAAAAGTCATAATATGCACTACTTGATTTAGTTGCTGAAGTATAATGAAGTTCAAAAGATTTATTTTTACTTTTTAATTCTTTCATCATCGATAAAAATGGCGTTATGCCAATACCCGCTGCATAAAACACATGATGTTTTGCTCTTGAACTTAATGGAAAATGATTTTTTGGATAGCTAATCCGTAGTCGATCACCTACTTTAATTCGTTCATGCCAATATTTTGAACCGCCCTTTGATTCCGAATTTAAATGAATGGCAATTTTATAAGTGTTATCAATAAGTGAATTATGAACTAATGAATAAGGTCTGCAAATAATCTCATTTTCTGCAGCAACATATGTATTAATATGAGAACCTCCACTAAAAGTTGGAAGATTAAATTCATCAATTGGAATAAAACTAAATTCTTTAACCTGTTGTGTTATTTGCTTTATTTCATTAACACGAACTAGTATCGTATTCTCAATCAATCCATTCACTCCCATCTACAATTTAGCGATGTTTCCTAAATATGCGTCATAATGGACCGAATAATGGTCAGAAACTGAAAGTAATAAATGACAGTTTTGACACTGAATTTCTTTACCAATTTCTAAATTTTTTAATTCAGTTAAACTATGACAACGACAACAAAAAACGTTCGAATTCAGTTCACCATACCCAACATATTGTACTTCATCTTCAAAAAATCCAACATCCTCTATAATTGACCGTAAATTTTTAAGTTCTTCTTTACTAAGTGCTATATATAAATAGCTACCCATTTTCTGGCTTTGCAACCAAGTTTTAATATTATTTTGCAATTGTTCTGGACTTGAATCAAATCCGATGAATACAAAATCAAAAGAATAGTTTTTCTCAAGTAACTTTTCTAAAATTGGCTGAATTAGCGGCCTACCTCTATGATTCGAACAGATTAAATATTTTCTTTTTCCATCTATAAAACTAGCTTCTTCTACTATTAATTTATTCATCACATTCTACCCAACTTCATCAAGTTTATTTTTTAAATATGTTATTACTTCTTTTTTATATGAAGAGATTCCTTTATAATCTGAAATGAAATCCGGCAATTCACTTAGAATTTTATAAAATTGCTCTAACCATTCCTTATTTAAGGTTAATTGCTCTAGTGGTAATAAGTGAGTATGAATCGTAAATAGGAGGCCATTACTAGCAGCCAACCTAAATAACTTTTGAACTTCAACGCGTAAGTGAACGAATTTCCCGACATTATCTGTAGTAACTTTTTTTCTATCTTTACCCCATTGATCAAATGTTTCTAATGAAGTATCTAGTCTTTTTCCTGCCATTAATGACTAATTTTTACGAGCCCAAGGTGTTCCTTGTTCAATATTTTTTAAGAAACGAAGAATTCGATCATCCAATGATTTTTCATTAAACATAGGGATTGGCTGATGAATCTCTTTAAATCTCATTCCTAGTTTAAAAGTAAGTGACCAATTTGAAGGAAAACAAAGATGTCCAGCATCTAAAAATAAATCGCCATCTCGTTGACTCATATAAATTATATCCTCTTGTACATGTCTACCTATGAAATTCAATGGCTTTCCTAAAACAGATGTTAGATCCCTAAAGCTAAATTGTTCCTCCTCCATTAGAAGCTTATTAAATATAGTCCAATATTCATGACCCTTATGAACTTCAAAATAATTTGGATAATACTTTATTAAATGATCTAAAACTAATTCTACAATTTCCCATTGACCTTCTAAACTAGTAGGAAGTGCTTGATAACAATGGCTAGGTGTCTTGTGTAACAAGCTTCTTTTTAATTTTATTTCATTCTCATATTTAGGTGTAATCTCGATGCTTGCAGGTGGATCTAATAGAATAGAATTATTTGAGTAACGATAAATCTCATCTTTAAACGGATACGGAAAACATTCTAATTCATTAACTTGATTCATCTGAACACCCTTTATAGTAGATTAAAAGTAAACCGTACAAATTAGTTAAACTAGATAAAGATAAACTCACTACTAATTTCTGTGTTTTTGTTACATTAGATTTTAATTAATTATAAGAATATTCTGTTTTTTATGTCAATAGTTAGTCCGATTTATTGTGCATTTTAATTGAATGTTTACAAAAGAATTATATATGAGTAGGTTATTTTCATTTTTTGCTTTTTAACTTACTTATGAACCATTTATATAGTACTAAAACTGAGTTTTTTGCCTTTTTACTTACTCATGAACACCTTATGAGGTACTAAATCTCAGCTTCTTTCTATTTTACTTCCTCATGAATCCTTTATGAGGTACTATATCTGAGCTTTTTGACTTTTTGCTTCCTCATGAACTCTTTATGAGGTACTATATCTCAGCTTTTTGACTTTTTACTTCCTCATGAACTCTTTATGAGGTATTATATTTCAGCCTTTTGACTTTTTACTTACTCATGAACTCTTTATGAGGTACTAATTTACAGCTTTTTGACTTTTTACTTACTCATGAACCCTTTATGAGGTACTATATCTCAGCTTTTTGACTTTTTACTTCCTCATGAACAACTTTTAAGGTACTAAATCTCATCTTCTAGCTTTTTTTACTTACTCATGATCCCTTTTTTTGTGTTTTCTCTACTAATAAACCTGAAAATATTGTGACCTTTCAATACATAAAAAAATTGCTTATATTCTTTTATAAGCAATTTTGGCATTTTGTTTATTCAATTTCGCCTGTCCATGCAAGCATACCGCCAGTCATATTCACAACATTGAATCCATGACTTTCTAAAAACTGTACTGCTCGGCTACTTCTGCCGCCAGCATGACAAACAACGATGTATTCATTATTTTTATCTAGATCAGCCATGCGAAATTCGATTAAACCAAGTGGAATATGCGTCGCACCCGGGATTATTCCGTTTGCTACTTCATCAGCCTCGCGAACATCAATAATATTAAGTTTATCTCCGTTTTTTAGTAGATCTTCAAGTTTTTCTGCTGTAATTTCTCTCATTCATTATTCTCCTTTATTAAGACCAAGTACTCATTCCGCCTTTTACATTTGTAATATTGGTATAGCCCATTTTTTTAAGAACTTTACATGCTTTTTTACTTCTCATTCCACTTTGGCAAATAATAATTGTTTCTTGATCTTTTGATAGATGATTTATATTTTGTTTTAACAAATGTAATGGAATATTTTTGAATTCTTTAATATGTCTTCCTTTATATTCTGCAGAAGTTCTAACATCAATGAATTGTTTTTCCTTACTTTTCAATTCATTTTTTAATTCATTTGTTGAAATTTGCTTAACTCCTTTAATTGGAAGAAAAGTTTGTACTAGAAAATAAGCAATTAATACGATGATTAGAATATTTAACATTTCCAATTAGTCTCACTTTCAAGAAGTTGATGTTAAGTAATATTTGGCCAATGATAGGGTTTTACAAATGTTTATTATCTACTTTTTACTAATAAGTTAACTGCTTCTTTTACAAGCTCTTCTGCACTTTCTCCATTTTCATCAGCTAGTCTTACACATTCAATTAGATTCGTACTTACGATGACTCCAATTGTACGATCCATTGCCGCTCTTACTGCTGATAATTGAGTTATAACTTCTTTACATCCTTTATCCTCATCCATCATTTTTAAAATGCCTCTAAGCTGCCCTTCAATTCTTTTTACTCTATTTTTTATTTGATCATCATAAGACATAGAAATCTTTCCTTTCTAAGTAAAATTTTTACATTAGTTAAAATGAACTATATACCCAGATAGGTATGAAGTCAAATAAATTGTTGTCCTTTTTAGATTTATAGAAGAAGTAGAGCTAATGGCATATACGAGTTAAAAAAACACGAAACTACCTATTTAATAGACAATTTCTTTTTAAACAGCATAAAAGCCTGGTATCTAACTATTCCAGGCTTTACTACTTTACATATTTATTACTAAGAAAGGTATGGTGATAATCGCTATGATCATTAATAACCAATTGTTCTTCTTAATTTGAGTAATTTCTTCCTCTAATAAAAGTTCTTCACTTTTTTTCATTATATATTCCTACTTTCAGTTTTGATTAATTTATTCTTATATTTAAGATTTATTGCCTTAAATACAGCTTAAAATACCTGTAAGTATCAATTTTATTGCTTTTTTACTTTATATAATGAAAATGAAAATTTAATGAAAAATCTTTTACTAATTTTTTATACTATTTAATCCATTTTACTTTTCCTTTTAGTGTATTATTCTTAATCGATCAAACGGAAAAAAAACTCCTTCAACTTTGCCGACTATTTCAGACTGCTTTATATACCCTAAACCATTTCTACTATCTTTACTATTCAAACGATTATCTCCCATTACTAAATATGACCCGTTAGGTACTTTCACTTGATTAAATTGGAGAAATTCTCTATAGACATTTTTCAAATGGTCATTTAAATAGTTTTCAGATATATGTTTTCCATTAATATAAAGGCGTCCATTCGTTAAATTAACATAGTCACTTGGCAAACCAATTATTCTTTTGACGTAATACTTAGGGTCATTTTCTTTTTTTATAATGACAACTTCGCCTCTATTTATTGATGAAATATGAAATGAGGCTTTGTTAACAAACAAATAATCATGATTATGCAGGGTCGGTTGCATCGAAGCACCTTCAACAATAAAGGGAGAAAAAATAAAAATCTTAACAATTAATGCGATCGTAAATGAATAGACTATTAGTTTAAAAGTTTGCCTTGTAGATTCCTTTTTTCGTATTTTCAACTTTTTATCCCCTTTAAGTGTTTTGTGTCCACATTTTAACATAATAGGATTAAATGTTTTCCTTATAAATATTTAATTAAAAAATAGCAATGAATGTTTTCTGTTTCACTTTGCTATTTCTTTAATGATTAAACCAGATCGATTAAACTTGTTTTTGAGCAGTTTCTATAGCTTGCTCTCTAAGTCGGAATTTCTGTATTTTTCCCGAGGCAGTCATCGGGTACGCTTCTACAAATTCTATATATCGTGGAATTTTATGTTTTGAGATTTTTCCTTTACAGTACAATCGAATATCCTCTGGTGTAATTTTTATACCTTCTTTAAGAATAATCCAAGCCATTACTTCTTCCCCATACACATCATCTGGTACTCCAACAACTTGTACATCTAACACATCTGGGTGAGTATATAAAAATTCTTCTATTTCACGAGGATAAATATTTTCCCCACCACGGATAATCATGTCTTTTAGCCTACCAGTAACTTTGCAATAGCCATTTTCATCCATGATCGCTAAATCCCCAGTATGTAACCACTCATCTTCGTCAATTGCAACACGAGTAGCTTCTTCATTTTTGTAGTAGCCCTTCATGACATGATAACCTCTAGTACAAAGTTCTCCTTGTACTCCACGAGGTACTTCAATAGATGTGCCTGGTTCTACAATTTTCACTTCAACATTTGGTAATGCCTTACCAACCGTTTCAACTCGTACCTCAATTGGGTCATTCGTTCTAGTTTGTGTAATAACTGGAGAAGACTCCGTTTGACCATATGCAATTGTAATCTCTGTAATTCCCATTTTTTCGATTACGGCCTTCATAACTTCAATTGGACAATTTGACCCTGCCATAATTCCAGTTCGTAAAGTTGATAAATCATATTTAGAAAATTCAGGTTCATTTAATTCAGCGATAAACATTGTTGGAACTCCATGTAATCCCGTACATTTTTCATCTTGTACTGTTTGAAGTACTCTTTTTGGACTAAAGTCTTGTACAGGTACGATCGTTGCTCCAACAGTAACACAAGCCATGGTTCCTAAAACACATCCAAAGCAATGGAAAAATGGCACAGGAATGCATAAACGATCAGCCTTTGTTAATTCCATACAATTCGCGATATTAAATCCATTATTGACGATATTTGAGTGTGTAAGCATTACCCCTTTTGGGAAACCAGTCGTTCCAGATGTATATTGCATATTTATAACATCATACGGACTCATTGATGCAATTCGCTTATCCAACTCTAAGTCTGATGTATTTTTTGCCATGGAAATAAGCTCATCCCATGAGAATGTTCCAGGGTATTTTTTCTCACCAAGAACAATTACGTTCCGTAAAAATGGCAGTCGACTACTATGAAGTTCTCCAGGAACAGCATCCTTTAATTCTGGAATAATTTCATAAAGCATTTCAATATATGAAGAATCTTTATACTGATCCATTAAAATAATCGTTGTTGAATCAGATTGCTTTAATAAATATTCTAGCTCAGCTGTACGATAATTTGTATTTACTGTAACAAGAACTCCACCCATTTTGCCCGTTGCAAATTGTGACGTAAGCCATTCAGGTGTATTTGAAGACCATATTGCAATATGATCACCTTTTTGAATTCTTAGACTCATCAAACCTTTTGCTACTTCTCTACAGTGTTTTTCAAATTGTTCGTAATTCATCCTTAAACCTCGATCCGCATAGACAACAGCCTCATGAGTAGGATGTAATTTCGCTTTTTCTTCTAATAGTTTCCCTATCGTAATATCTAGTAAATTTGTCATCTTATCCTCCTTAATTGGTTCCCTTCCAAAAGGACGCGTTATTAAAAATTAAACCAAACATAATTAAGAATATTCTATGTTTTTAGACTTTTCCCTTTAAAAAAACTTCTGTAAAATAAGAAAAGCCACAAGGAAATTCTTATTCCTTGTGGCTACTCTTTTTAGATAATTCATTTGAGAGTCAAAATTAAACTATTTTTTCTATATTATACGTTACATAGCAACGTTATTATCATTCTTCACCACTTCTGGTTTAAAGGCACCTTCCCATTTAGCAATTACAACTGCTGCTAAAGAGTTACCTACTACGTTTACTGCAGTTCTAGCCATATCTAGAATACGGTCAATACCAGCAATAAATGCTAAACCTTCAACTGGAATACCTGCAGTACCTAATGTTGCTAATAATACAACAAACGAAACGCCTGGTACACCTGCGATACCTTTTGAAGTGACCATTAGAACTAACATTAGTGAAATTTGAGCAGTGATTGATAAATGAATACCATACATTTGAGCGATGAAAATTGCTGCTAATGCTTGATATAAAGTTGATCCATCAAGATTGAATGAGTAACCAGTCGGAATAACGAATGAAGAAATTGATCTTGGTACTCCGAATTTTTCTACTTTTTCCATAATTCTTGGTAAAACTGTTTCAGAACTCGCAGTAGAATATGCCAAGATTAATTCATCTTTAATTAATTTAATAAACTTAAAGATATTAACTCCTACCATTTTAGCTACTAAACCTAATACTACAACGATAAAGAATGCCATTGTTAAATACACAGTTATGACTAATTTTCCTAATGGAATTAAAGATTCTAATCCAAATTTTGAAACTGTAACACCGATTAATGCAAAAACACCAAATGGAGCAAATTTCATAATTTGATTTGTAATGTAAAACATTGTATCAGCTGTTCCTTGGAAAAATGCTAATACAGGCTTTCCTCTTTCTCCCACAGCTGTAATACCAAGACCGAATAGCACTGAGAAAAAGATAATTGCTAACATATTTCCTTCAACAAACGCTGAAAAAATATTCGGCGGTACGATATTTACAAATGTATCTGCAAAACCATGACTTTTCACTTCTTTAGCTGTTTCAACATAAGTATTTATATCAGTTTTGTGAAGAATACTCATATCTACACCAGCGCCTGGTTTAACGATATTCGCTACTAGTAATCCGATTAAAATCGCAACTGTTGTAATAATCTCAAAGTAAAGAATCGTTTTTCCGCCTAAACGGCCAAGTTTTTTCGTGTCACCAACACTAGCAACACCTACAATGATACTTGAAACAACGATTGGTATTACAATCATTTTAATCAGACGTAAAAAGATATCTCCAATTGGTTGTAAATAATCTGCAACCTTTGGATTACCATAAAAAATTGCGCCTACAATGATCCCGATAACAAGACCAATTAATATTTGCCAAGCTAAGCCAATTTTTTTCATAATAAAAGTCCCCCTTGTAGTTGAATTTTGCCAAGTTTTTTAATTTACTAAAAATAACAAAACCATTTAAATTTTTATTAAATGGTTTTAAGCACTACTTGGCTTATTAAGATATCGATGGAACTCTCATAAATTACCCATCATTTCCATAATTTAGTTTTTGATTATATTCAGAATTTACAATCAAAAAAAGTTATAAAAAACAGTATAACAGAAATCATTACGATTTCAATTTTACTATATTTTCCAAATGTCGATAAAGGTACATTACAATTCTACTAAAAAACTGAGATTTTGACAAATTCTCCTTGCTGTTTTTTAATTATTTTTTAATTTTTAACCAAATAATTACATATTACTATTTATAAGAAGAAAAATGTTGCATTATCTATTTCATTTAAAACCTCTTTGTTTACAGGGAATAAGAAGAAAAAAGTTAAATATTATCAAGACACTTATTTACGAATCTGTTCGTTTTGTTTATGATATAAGATGAATAATTTGGAAATTTAACTTATTTTTTAATAATTAATGAAAATGCTTTCAAAATATTTTTTTGAAAGTGACTTTACATAATTTGTATAATCAGCCTTGATTATTACTAAAATAAGTTAGAATTTATGTTTAAGAAGTGAGGTAAATTAATTGAAAACTAAAGTAAACCCAAAAGCAGTTATTGTCATTTTTGGAGCAACGGGAGACCTAGCAAAAAGAAAGCTTTTTATTTCAATATATAGATTATTTTTAAGTAAAAAAATTGATGAAGGTTTTGCGGTTGTAGGTGTTGGTAGAAGACCTTGGTCAAACGACGAGTTTCGTGAAACAGTTAAAAAATCAATACAATCTATTGCTTCATCTGACTCTGAAATTGAAAGCTTTTTATCTCATTTTTACTACCATCAATTTGAAGTATTAGAACCGTCTTCATACATAGAATTAGGAAATTTACTAACAAACTTGGATAACCATTATTTAATTCCTGGTAACCGTGTTTTCTTCCTAGCTATGGCACCAGAATTTTTCGGAACAATTGCTAAGCAGTTAAAACAGAATGGTTTGGCTGATACAGATGGTTGGAGCCGAATTGTAATTGAAAAACCATTTGGACATGATCTACCGAGTGCAATTGAATTAAATGATGAAATTCGTGAAGCATTTTCAGAAAGTCAAATCTACCGTATCGACCATTACTTAGGTAAAGAAATGGTTCAAAATATTGAAGTGATCCGTTTTGCGAATGCAATGTTTGAACCACTTTGGAATAATCGATTTATTTCGAATATCCAAATTACATCTAGTGAAATTCTTGGTGTTGAAGACCGTGGTAAGTACTATGAGAATTCTGGAGCTTTAAAGGATATGGTTCAGAATCATATCCTTCAAGTGGCGGCACTACTTGCTATGGAGCCTCCGATAAAATTAACAACTGAAGAAATTCGTAGTGAAAAAGTTAAAGTATTTAAAGCTCTTCGTAAAATTGATGAAAACGAAGTAAAAGATTATTTTGTTCGCGGACAATATGATGCTGGTGTAATTAACGGTGAAGAAGTTCCAGCATATAGAAATGAAAACAATGTTGACCCTGAGTCTCAAACTGAAACATTTGTTGCTGGGAAACTTTTTATCGATAATTTTAGATGGGCTGGTGTACCATTCTATATTCGAACTGGAAAAAGAATGGCTACAAAGTCTACTAAGATTATTGTTCAGTTTTCAGATATACCAATGAACCTTTATTACAATACAAAAGAGACAATGTCTCCAAATTTATTAATTATCCATATTCAACCCGATGAAGGTATTACATTACAATTAAATGCAAAAAGATCTGGCTCAGAAGATGGCTACACAAAGCCAATTCAACTAACATTTAATAATAATTGCGTTGATTGTATTAATACACCAGAAGCATACGAGCGATTAATTTATGATTGTATGTTAGGTGATGGAACAAACTTTACGCATTGGGATGAAGTTAAATATTCTTGGAGCTTTGTAGATGTCATTTCAAAAGCTTGGGATCAAAAATTAGCACCACTCACAAATTATGATTCTGGCTCGATGGGACCAAGTGAGGCTGATACTTTATTGACAGTTGATGGTCATAAATGGTGGCCTGTTTCTGAACGATTAAATGAACATTAAGAACGTTTATATAAAAAAGTTACCCCCACATAATCGAGGGGGTAACTTTTTTATTTTTCGAAAATAAAATTATGTCCACTGAGTATGGAACTTACCTTCTTTATCAATTCGTTCATAAGTATGTGCACCAAAATAATCTCTTTGTGCTTGAATTAAATTAGCAGGAAGTGTTTCAGTACGATAGCTATCAAAATAAGCTAAAGCTGCAGAGAAACATGGAATTGGAACACCAGCTTCAATTGCTACAACGCTAATTTTTCTTAATGCACCTTGATAGCTTTCTACGATTTCTTTGAAATATGGATCAAGTAATAAGTTAGAAAGATTAGCATCTAGATCATAAGCTTCTTTAATTTTTTGTAAGAAAGCCGCGCGAATAATACATCCGCCTCTGAAGATCATTGCAATATCTCCGTATTGTAAATCCCAATTATACTCATCAGATGCAGCTCTTAATTGAGCAAATCCTTGAGCATATGAACAAATTTTGCTCATATAAAGGGCTTTACGCACATCTTCAATAAGTTGCTCTTTATCACCATTATATGTACTTGTTGACGGACCAGATAATAATTTACTTGCTTTTACTCTTTCATCCTTCATTGCAGAAATGAAACGTGCAAATACAGACTCAGTAATAATAGAAGTTGGAACACCTAAATCTAGTGTGCTTTGACTAGTCCATTTTCCAGTACCTTTTTGTCCTGCTTTATCTAAAATAACATCTACAAGTGGTTTACCTGTTTCTTCGTCTGTTTTAGTGAAGATATCAGCTGTTATTTCAATTAAATAGCTATCAAGCTCGCCCTTATTCCAATCACTAAATACATGGTGCAATTCGTCAGCACTTAAGCCAAGTACATTTTTTAATAAAAAGTATGCTTCTGAGATTAATTGCATATCACCATATTCAATTCCATTATGAACCATTTTTACGTAATGACCAGCACCATCTGGGCCTATATATGTTGTACAAGGCTCATTATTTACTTTTGCAGCAATCGCTTCAAAAATAGGTTTTACTAGTTCAAATGCTTCTTTTTGACCACCAGGCATAATTGAAGGACCTTTTAAAGCTCCCTCTTCTCCACCTGAAACACCTGTTCCAATAAAATGAATTCCGCTATCAGATAACATTTTGTTTCGTCTTTGCGTGTCTTTATAGTATGTATTTCCACCATCAATTAAAATATCACCTTTATCAAGATGAGGTAATAATTGTTCAATTGTTGAATCAGTTGGTGCTCCTGCTTTTACCATAATCAATATTTTTCTAGGTGTTTCAAGAGAATTTACAAATTCTTCAATTGAAAATGTTCCAACTACATTTTTACCTTTTGCTTCTTTTAAAAATTCTTCTGTTTTTTCAACTGATCGGTTATATACAGAAATTGAGAAACCTCTACTTTCAATATTTAAAGCTAGGTTTTTTCCCATTACTGCTAAACCAATTACGCCTATTTGTTGTTTAGCCAATTCAATTAGTCCTTTCTAATTAAAATTTGCAAGGGTTTTCAAAATTAAAATTGTAAAATATTTACTATCTTTAATATATCCTCCGATTAGTTTTGCTATCCTGTTAAATATTCTAAAGACTAACCGAGCAAAATCCTTGCATACCATAAACTTAAGGTCAATAATGATATTAACATAACGAGCGCGATGAATAAATGTAAACATGATCTACATATTAAAATTTTATAATTTGAAAAGAAGTGAAACGATGGTAATAAATTACAACAATAATAAATGGACACAGCTTTTATTAACTTTAATTATTGCAATTATTGGTGGATTTTTATTTCAATTAATTAAACTACCAATACCTTGGCTCCTTGGACCAATGTTTTTTGTCCTTATATTTTCTAAAATTAAAGGGATAAAATTGTATTGGTCAAATAAAATCCGAGATACAGCCATGATCATAATCGGCTACACAATTGGGCTATCATTTACATCTTCTACGTTTATTCAAATCGGACATCAATTAACTTCTATGATATTGATGACCTTTCTACTCATCCTTTTTACAATTACAATTTCAATCATAATTTCTAAAGTATTTAAAATACATTATCCAACTGTTTTGTTAGGTAGTATTCCTGGGGGACTAAGTCAAATGATTGCTCTGGCTGAAGAGATTAAAGATATTGACTTTACAATTGTCACTTTCTTACAAATTTCCAGGCTTATGATGATTATTTTTATGGTCCCATTATTAATTTTCAGTCCATTTTTTAATGTACATAAAAGTTCGATTACAGAAGCTATTCACCATTCTTCGGCAAGCTGGCATAGCTTATTTCCAAACATCATTATTTTTGCTATTTTCTGTACACTACTTGGTGTTTTAGGGAAGAAAATAAATTTTCCAACAGCATTACTTTTAGGTCCAATGATCGCTACCATCATCCTTAATTTATCAGGACTACATGGACCTGCCTTACCTTCTGTTATATTAGACTGTTCCCAGTTAATGATGGGAAGTTATATTGGCTTATTATTAAAACCAGAAAACTTAAATAACAAATTAAAAATTGTTTTAGTTTCAGCCTTAAGTGGCGTTGTTTTATTAACGTTTTCGCTTTTATCTAGTATATTTTTAACACATATTCACACCATTGATCATATTAGTGCCTTACTAAGTTTAGCCCCTGGTGGAATGGATCAAATGGCCTTAATTGCTAAAGAAGTAGACGCAGATATAACTGTAATTATGTGTTACCAACTATTTAGAACGCTATTTATATTTATTGTTGTACCATATTTATTAAGATATATTTTTAGAACAAGAATACAAGAAAGTAAGGTTAAGCGAGTAAGTAATGAATAAGAAAAAGAAAACCTATCCTTGCTTTAGTGTGTAGACAAAATACAAAAAACTTGAGTATCAGACTGATTGCAAGCGCTTGTCAACAGTCTGAAGCAAGGAAAATAAGCTTTCCTTGCTTTTCTATTCTTCATAGATCATTTTTCTAGTCATTCCACCATCAATTATGATATTTTGACCATTAATAAAGTTATTTTCTGGATCAGCTAAATAAATACAAGCTTTAGCTATATCTTCAGGCTTGCCTACTCGATTTGACCAATGTTGAAGATGATCAGTTTCTTTTAATTCTTCTTTCTGGTCAACATGTATCCATCCAGGGCTAATGCAGTTTACTGTTATACCATTTGGCTGAAGCGATGCTGCTAATGAATGGGTAATTGATACAATTCCACCCTTTGAGGCTGCATACGCTTCTGAATTCGGCTCCGACATGATCGCTCTAGTTGATGCCATATTTATTATTCTTCCATTATTATTCATGACTTTAGCAGCTTCTCTTGATGAAATAAAAACGCTTCTCAAATTAGTATTTATTACTTGATCCCATTCATCTGTTGATAAACTTAAAAATGGCTTAAAAGCGGAAATTCCAGCATTATTTATTAAAATATCAAGTCTACCAATTTTGTCAAAGACGGTGCGAATAAGATTTATGATGTCTTCCTCTTTACTAACATCAGTCTTATAGAATATTGCTCTTCCACCATTTTCCTCAATTTGCTTTACAACTCTATTACCTTTTTGTTCATTGATATCAGCTATAAAAACAATTGCTCCTAATTTTCCAAATGCAATTGCAATACCCTCTCCAATTCCATTCGCACCACCTGTAATAATAATTGATTTCCCTTTAAACTTTTCTTCCATATTTTTATACCTCTTCTTACAATTAGTCTATTTTTATTATTTCCAGCCTTAACAAAAAAAGCCGTCAAATGACAGCTTTTAATTCGAATTAAGTTATCTCAATCTTGAGGTTGATTTTTGCTTAATCCTATCTTTTTTAATAAATAGATTAACATATCTTTTTCAGCTGAATTTAGTTGAGAAAATAAGCTATGAATCATTTCGCTATGAGCTGGAAAGATGCAACTAATTACTCTTCTCCCCTCTTCAGTCAAAGCTGCATAGATAACTCGTCGATCTTTTGGACAATGAATGCGTTTAATATATCGCCTTGCCTCTAATTTATCTAATACATACGTCATATTTCCGCTTGAGATTAATATCCTTTTTCCAATTTGTTGGATTGGCTGATCTCCTTTATGATAAAGCAATTCTAAGACTGCAAATTCAGTTAAATTCAAACCAAAACATTTAATATTATTAATAGAAGCATCATTCAAAAATCGATTTGCTTTACAAATTTCAGAAAATAATTGGAGCGAATTAGTTGAAATTTCATTTTGATTCATTTCATTTCAACTCCTTTCAACTATCTTGAATTAAAGATAATTTTAAAGTATTTTTTGAAAGTAGTCAATGTCCTAAAATGTGATTAAATACATAATGAAGATTTGTGAGTATTTTTAGTTTACATAATATTATTATGAAATACAGGTTTAATTCCTTATGAATCTCTTATGAGTAACTACATTTCAGTTTCTAGCTGTTTTACTTCCTCATGAACCTCTTATGAGTAACTACATTTCAGTTTCTCACCGTTTTACTTCCTCATGAACCTCTTATGAGTAACTACATTTCAGTTTCTCGCTGTTTTACTTCCTCATGAACCTTTTATGAGTAACTACATTTCAGTTTCTCACCGTTTTACTTCCTCATGAACCTCTTATGAGTAACTACATTTCAGTTTCTCACCGTTTTACTTCCTCAT
>NZ_JBHXLC010000019.1:40859-41077 GCF_042721555.1 Gottfriedia sp. NPDC058432 | reverse complement strand
TTTATGAGTAACTACATTTCAGTTTCTCACCGTTTTACTTCCTCATGAACCTCTTATGAGTAACTACATTTCAGTTTCTCACCGTTTTACTTCCTCATGAATCTCTTATGAGTAACTACATTTCAGATTCTCGCTGTTTTACTTCCTCATGAACCTCTTATGAGTAATCACATTTCAGATTCTCACTGTTTTACTTCCTCATGAACCTCTTATGAGTA
>NZ_JBHXLC010000019.1:0-40763 GCF_042721555.1 Gottfriedia sp. NPDC058432 | reverse complement strand
AGTAACTACATTTCAGATTCTCGCTGTTTTACTTCCTCATGAACCTTTTATGAGTAACTACATTTCAGATTCTCGCTGTTTTACTTCCTCATGAACCTTTTATGAGTAACTACATTTCAGATTCTCGCTGTTTTACTTCCTCATGAACCTCTTATGAGTAACTATATTTCACGTTTTTGTTTATTTACTTACTCATACCTTTCCAGTTACTCCAATAAGAAGAAAAAAAGTAATTCGATCGCTCCATACAAAAGCAATAAAAATAAAAAGGACATTTTGATTAAAAAATGTCCTTTCTACCTCTATCTTTTACCGATCAATCTCTCAGATTTTACTTTGATTAGCAAGGGCCATTTCTTTAACTTGTTCTTCTGATAAGTCATAGAACTTAAGGAAGATAAATAATGCAATTATACATCCTACTGCTCCACCTAGATTAAATGTCGCCCATAAGGATTTTAGAGTAGTAGCAGTTTGAGTTATGGCATGTCCATTTGTTGCGGCTTTATAGCCTGCAATACCTATGATCCACATACCAAGTCCTCCGGAAATTGCTCCAATAATTTTAGAACTGAATGTTTGTGTAGAAAATATAACTGCTTCAAAACGTGTACCATTTTTATAGCAATCATATTCAACTGAATCAGCAAAGAACATTGGATAAATAACAAGCTGTGGTGCGATTAACATTGCTTTAAGAACTGAAACTCCTAAAAATAATCCGAAATTTTCATATGCAACAAAGTATGTGACAATTGATAGTAATGCATTTGCCCCTAAAGCAAAAGACATAAGTTTAATTTTTCCATATTTGTTTACTAACTTTGGAACAAAAGGTGCAACAAGAACTACTGGTAGAATACCAATTCCAAGAATCAGTGAAACTTTAGTTGCATCTTTATAGATATCAGTCGCTACAAATGGTGCTAAAGTGTTTGTAAAGTTAACTCCATTTGCAATGATATTTACAATTACGATTGTTTTTAAATATTTATTATTTAAAAGTGAATGTAAGATTTCTTTAATTGCTGGTTCTTTTTTATTTGATTTTACTCGTTCTTTTACAAATCTCGTCATTGACATAACTAGAAATGCAATGATTGAAAAGATTAACACAGAAATCATGTAATTATTATTAGTAGCCTTTAAAACGCTTGGGAATGCAGCTACTGCTACAAGTATACCGACAATCCCTGTAATTTGATTGTTTGCTAGTAGAACTGTTCGTTCTTCAGGATTAGGAGTGATAACCGTCGAAAATGCGAAAGCAGGAGCATCTGCTGCAGCATAAAGTGTACCCCATATTAAATAAGTGAATGCTGCATAGCCAATACGTACACCTTCAGAAGCTGCAAGTAAATGATCACTAAATCCGAAACAAAGAAAAGTCATAATAGGCACAGTAATTGAAGCTATATTTACCCAAGGTTTAAATTTACCACTCTTTAAATTTAATCGTTCGATAATTGTAGCGAGCGTTGGATCAACAAATGCATCCCAAATTCTTGCTAGTAAAAGTATACTTCCTACAGTTGTTGCACTAATTCCTAAAACACTTGTATAATAAACTGCTAAAAATGAAGATACAATGAAGAAAATTATATTTTGACCAAAGAAATATGAGCTGTACATGAAACGCTCTGATTTTTTTGTAACAAAAGTATTTTTTGGTTTCGCATTTTTTTCTATAACGATTCGTTCATTTAAAACTGAATTTTTCCCCATAATTCCGCTCCCCATATCCTAATGATTACAATGTTTGCTTTAATAGTTCCGTTGCTGTTTCTTCGTCAAAAATATTATTTAAAAACTTAGACATCATTACTTGTTTTTCTTTTTCATCTAACCCCATGTCAATATCGCTATTTTGAAGAAATTGAAACATCATCATTAAGAATTGCTTAGCCTCTTCCTGAGCAGCCGTTCCGTTAATTGTTGCTGCTTCAAATGGGGCATGATTTAAAGTAATTAAGTTTAACTCTTCCATATATGCTTTTAAACGAATTAAGAAATCCTCATAATTTCGTTCAATTGTCCAACTTGATTCTGCAAGTGCATTGATTCTAGGTGAAATCATATATTCTAATATTTCGGGAGTAGTAACTCTTTCAGTCCAAATTGCTCCTTCAATCCCTAACACGTTTGAAGCATTTAAGGCAGGATTTGGATGATAATCATAAGTCTTTTGTAAAGTTACAATTGAATATGGATAATCGAAATAATAATTAAATAAGTCAGAGAAAATGACTTCTTGTCCATTTTCAAAGTATGGTTTGCAATAGCTTTCCTCAGTAAATTCAACCCAGTATTGTGTCGCCAATTTGTTTTCAACATCTTTAGCTCTTAATGTTTCATTCCAACAAATGACTTGTTTACCATGTTGAGTTAAATGATCGGTTATTCGTTTACTAAATGCATATTGTAGATCATCAAAATTATCGATGTTATTTTTTTTCATAAGTGCTAAACAATGAGGACAGGTTTTCCAATTTGTTTTTGGAACTTCATCTCCACCTATGTGGAATTTAGATGAAGGGAAAAGCTGAACGATTTCATCTAATAGAGCAAATATCCAAGTATATGTTGATTCTTTTCCCGGACAAAGAACTGTCTTATACACACCAGCACTACTTGCTAATTTTACATTTTCTTCAATACAGCTAAGACTTGGGTTGGCAATTAACATGGCAGTAACATGTCCTGGCATATCTATTTCTGGTATAACTTCAACACCTCTTGCTTCGGCAAATTTGATTACATCTTTTATCTCATCTTGCGTATAATATTCTTGATTTTCAGTTAATTTAGGATATACTTTTGATTCAATTCTCCAGCCTTGGTCATCGGATAAATGCCAATGAAGCACATTTAATTTATTTAACGACATTTCTTCGATTATCTTTTTCAATACATCTACGTCGAAGAAATTTCTACTAACATCTACAAGTAATCCTCGATGCTTATATTTCGGATAATCTGAAAAAATAACGCCGTCTAGTTTTCGATTAGAAGTTTTGACTGCCTCGACAATCAATACATATAGAGTCGTAAGAGCATTTTTTATACCAGCTTCATCATTTGAGAATAATTTAATTTGCTCTTGAGAAATATCAATCTTATAACCATTTTTTTCAACTGTAGGATCTTTTATTAACTCAATATCGGCCTCTGTATTTAAATTTGTTTGCGAAACAAAAATGTCACATTTAGATTTTAATCTGTCCGAAAATACCTCAATTCCAGCATCAATGAATTCACTATTTCTAATAGAAAGAGCTTCTTTTATAGCGAAACAATTTTTTTCTTTCTTTTCGATTTTACCGTTGATTTTTGGTATTAAATTCATATAGATCCCTACTCTCATCATTTTTTAAAACTTTTGGGAAGTTCACCATATTTTAATAATCCATTTTTAAAATATTTAGATTATTAAACTTAATGAAAACCCTTACATATTGTTGTGACTAAAATATATAATAATTGAAAAGAGTATTTTGATAATTTTTTGTTCATTTTGATAAAAAACGCTTAAAATTGTGAGGATCTATCTTTGAAAAATTATAAACACATCAATATACAAGAAATAAAAATCAAGATTAACAGTTTCCAGATTGTTTCTGGATTAGACATTATAGGAATTGATCTTGATTTCAATATCGTTTTTTCTTTTTCTTCACCTATTATTAAAAATGACCATCAGAATTTTCTCATAGAAACGCTTGAAACAATTAAAGTGAAATTAGATTCTATATTAGAATCTAAACATAATTATTTTAAACTCTATTGGCAAGAAACTCTCTTATATCATGTTTTTTTAATCAAAAACAAAGATGAAAATTTGCTTATTATGTTTGGTTCAAATATGGGATTAAATCGTTTAGACGCAACATCCGAATCAGATCTTTATAATAAATCAGATCATTTTTTGAAATTATTTCAATGGATGATTGAGCCGTATTCAAATAATGCCTTCACTGAACCAGAACACTATCAACTTGAAGGTAAAGAAAATCAATCTCCTTTCGTTCCTGAAGTATCTTTAATTGAACTTTATTATGAGAATGAATCTTTACATGCTACTTACGAGGAATTTGAAGAATTTAAAGCGATTTTAATAGAAGGAAAATTTGGGGAATTAGAAAAAAAATTTGATTTTACTAAGATGTTTCAATCATTCGATCAAATTGAGTTGGCAAAAGGAGATTCTTTAAGATCAATGAAAAATCACTTTATAGCTGCCTGTGGAATAATCTCTCAATACGCAATTGATTCTGGTACAGATAATGAATATGCAAGAACATTAGCAGATAAATATATAAATTTAGTAGAAAGTTTAACTTCGAAGCTTGATATTTTTAAACTAATGAAAGAAATGATTGTAAAGTTTTCTGAATGCATCATCCATTTTTCAAATCCGAGTTACTCTAATTTTATAAAAAAAATTATTCATTATATAAATACAAACTTTTATGAAAGTATTACATTACAAGATGTAGCTCAAAAATTTAATATAAGCCCTTCTCATCTTTCCAAAAAATTAAAAAAAGAAACAGGTATGTCTTTTAATGATAATTTAAATAAAATAAGAATAAACGAAAGTAAAAAATTACTACTTCAAAGTGATAAGTCTATTTTAGAAATAGCGGTCGCAGTTGGGTTTAACTATCAAAACCATTTTGGTAAAGTTTTTAAGCAAATTGTAGGTGTTACTCCGAATGCATTTCGAAATAATCGTACTAAGTAAAACAATTCTATGTAATTAATAAAGGAGCCAATAAATATGGCTTTTTTTATTTTCATAAAATCTGTTGTAAATAGAAATCTCTTTTTTAGATCATATTGAAAAGGTAAATTGTGGGTATCCTAACTGTAAGAATCGGAAATGCCATAGACCTTTTATGCTGGACCCTTAGTAAGTGAGACATTTATATTTAGGACGTGAGATTATGTCAGAGACAGATATGTCAAAATACGAAAAGAAAATTGAAGTTCGAAATATACGGATGGAAGATATTAGTGAAATTATGAAGTTATCAAACCGTTGTTTTCCTGGCATGGAAGGATGGAAACGCGAACAGTTAGAAAGTCATATTCGCATTTTTCCTGAAGGTCAGTTTTGCGTTGAGTATGAGGATAAAATTATTGGTTCTTGTTCAAGTTTAATGGTTGACTTTGACGAATATGATGATCAACACACTTGGAACGTCATAACTGATAATGGTTATATTACAAATCATGATCCGAATGGGTTTAATTTATATGGAATTGAAGTAATGGTTGATCCTGAATACCGTCGTATGAAAATTGGCCATCGTCTTTACGAAGCGCGAAAGGAATTGGCTCGACAGCTAAATCTTCAGAGCATTATCATTGGTGGTCGAATCCCAAATTATCATAAACATAGAGATGAAATGTCACCACGTGAGTATGTATCAGCAGTAGAGAAACATAGTATTTATGATCCTGTTTTGTCATTCCAGTTGATGGAAGGTTTTACAATTAAACGAATTAATACACGTTACCTTCCGGATGATAAAGCGTCAGATTCCTTTGCCACTTTGATGGAATGGAGTAATATTGACTATCTGCCAAAATCTAAACGTGTTTATCGAGCTTCATTCCCAGTTCGAATATGCGCAATACAATACATGATGAAAAAAATCGATTCATTCTCTGATTTTACAAAGCAAATCGAGTATTATGTTGACGTCGCCGCTGACTTCGGTTCGGACTTTGCTGTTTTCCCAGAGTTGTTTACAACACAATTGATGTCCTTTCTAGAAGAAAAACGCCCCGATCAGGCTGTTCGTCGGCTTGCAACTTATACTGAGCAATACATCGAACTTTTTACAGAACTTGCTGTACGTTACAATGTCAATATTATCGGGGGATCTCATTTCGTTGAGGAAGATGGCAATATATACAATGTTGCGTATTTATTTAGACGCGATGGTACGATTGAAAAGCAATTAAAAATTCACGCAACTCCTAATGAGCGAAAATGGTGGGGAATTTCAGAAGGTAACGAAATCCATGTGTTTGATACAGATTGTGGAAAAATCGCTATTCAAATATGCTATGATATCGAGTTTCCAGAACTTGCTCGTATTGCCGTTGATCAAGGAGCAAATATTATTTTCGTTCCATTTTGTACGGATGATCGTCAAGGGTATCTTCGTGTTCGTTATTGTGCTCAAGCAAGAGCGATTGAGAACCAAGTATATACTTGTATCGCAGGAACAGTTGGAAACTTAACACATGTAGAGAACATGGACATTCAATATGCACAATCTGGTATTTTCTCCCCTTCTGATTTTGGGTTTGCAAGAGATGGTATTGTTGGTGAATGTGATGCAAATGTTGATACTGTCGTAGTCGGAGATGTAGACCTTGAAAAATTAAGACGTTCTCGAAATACGGGATCAGTTCGTCAATTACGCGATCGACGTCGTGATTTATATCGAATTGAATTTAAGAATTTAAAGTTAGAATAATAAACTTAGTTGATAAGTAGACACTAAAAACTTAAATAAAAAAGAAAATTAAGCTCAGTCTAAAATAGGATGCTGAGCTTAATTTATTTTTTATTTATATTCAATTTATTTGTGTTAGAAATAGGCTACCAATTGTAAAGATTGATGAAATGTAAAACGAAAATGGAACTTTAAATATTTCCGTTTTATTATCTATTCCTGCTATGATACCTGTTTTCCCCTGAACTGTAGATTTATCTAATCTCCCAATCAATCCATCCCCACTAGTATTAAAAAAAACGATAATAGCTGTAATGAACAACGAACTAACAAAAAGCCAATCCGTCCAAGAAGAACCCATTGCATAGGAAAATCCAAAAGGTGTCAGAATCAAGATTATAAACGTAATACTTCCCGAGAGTAAATTTTTCACTATTTCACCTCTTTGACTCCCTGTTTTTAGTCTCGCCTTTTACTATATTCTACCAATTTTGTTAGATTCATTTATTTTTAACAACTACTACTCTGTAATTTTTTGACATTTTTAGACAATATACTATTCTAAAATAATATTAAACTGAGTAATTTTCCCTAAAATTTATTGAAAAGTACAAATTTGTGTACGGTAACGTTTTTTTATGATATGTTTACTTTATAATTTGATTATTCAGAAATAATTACAAATTTAAATAATATGTCGACTTTTGTATATTTCTTATTATTTCTAATGAAATCTTTTTAATATGAGGAGTGAAAGTTTTGGAATTTAACGATGTTTTACACGGGCACAGATCAATTCGAGAATACGAGGATAAGGAAGTAAGTCAAGAACTGCTAGATCAAATATTAGATGCAGGTATTCGTGCTTCATCAAGTGGCAATATGCAATCTTATTCGATTATTGTCACAAAAGACAAAGAGATTAGAAAAAAATTATATTCTGCTCATATGGAGCAATCAATGGTTATTGATGCCCCTATTCTTTTAACTTTTTGTGTGGATTTTAATCGAATGAGAAAATGGCTTACGCTTAATGATGCACCTGTACATTTTGATAATTTTATGAGCTTTATGATTGGTGCCATTGATGCTACATTGGCATCACAAAACTGTGCATTAGCAGCTGAGAATGCTGGCCTTGGTCTATGTTATATGGGCTCTACACTTGCAAATTGTAATCAAATTGGAGAGATTCTTAACTTACCACCAAATGTCGTTCCAATTGTAGGTTATTCATTAGGCTATCCTAAAGAAAACCCTGCATTACGTGACCGACTTCCAAGAAATGGTCTAGTTCATTATGAACAATATAATGATTATTCAGATGAAGATATTCTTGAAATCTATAAAGAAAGAAATGAAAAAGGTTGGCAACGTTATATGGACGTTCCAAAGCTTAAAGAAATGACTGAAAAACTAGGATTAAAGAATTTAGCTCAAATTTATACAATCGCAAAGTATACACAAGAATCTCACCATGAATATTCTCAAACAGTTCTAGAATATTTAGAGAAACAAAATTTTATGAATAATAAATGATTATTAACAATAAAAAAGTCGATTTCCTTTGAGGAATCGACTTTTTATATTGTTCACTATTAAAACGGAATCATTATAATAACCATTAGTAAGATTAAGTTAATAATTGATCCTTTATTGGTTGTAATCTTTTGAATTTTTTATTGTAAGATTGTCTCTCTAACAATTCCTCAACTAATTTTATGGCATCTTCTTTTCGGTTTGCTTTTACATAACATTCAATTATTACTTTATATTGTTCATCATAAGGAATTTTCTCTTGTTTAACTAGCTCAAAAGCTTGATCGAAGCTGTTGGTAGCATTTTTATAATCATTTAAATAAGAATAAGTTCCACCATTACCCACAAGTAATTCTGCACGTTGTAAATCAGTTAGTGATTGTAAATTCAGACCTTCTGTTCTTACTTGAAGAGCTTTTTCATATTCTTTTCTTTCATCATAATTAAAAGCCTCGTTATGGAAGTGCTCAAATTTTGTTAATTTTTTTCTAGACTTTTTTATTTTTAGTATAATCACAATTATAAATAAATCGATGAATATTGAAATAGAATCAAAAACTAGATTTTGTGGTGTATACGTTCCCCAAGCCTTATATACTAAATGAATGAGATCCCATATTAGCTTGAAATACAAAATATATAGAAGAAATTTTCTCAAACAGGTCCCAACTTTCTATAATTATCTATATTTATTATAACAATCTAGAATTTAAATGGGGAATTTTAACAAAAATTCTTCAACTTACATGCCAAAATATTCTTTAAGATTAATAGTCTTGAAACTCGAATACTTATATAATTCAATTAATAAACATTATCATTTATAAAGATAAACATATAAACTGATACCTTCTTGCTTAATGTTATAATTCTTAAATTCAGTTTCATTTATTAACATCTCAAAATTTTCTTTTGTATACGCACCTTTTTTCAAGAAAGTTTTAAATGCAAATTTTACAAAATACTTATCAAAACCCTTCATTTCAGTTTTTCTTATTTCACCTTCAATATCTTCAGCAGTTGCATTATAATTCATATCGATAATAAGCGACGTTCCACCCGGTTTTAATACCCTATACATTTCTGATAGTGCTTTGACTGGATCCATAAAGTTCTTAAATGCTGCACTGCAAACAATAAAATCAAATGTGTTATCATCACAAGGTAGATTTGATGCATTACCTTCTTTAAAATCTACTAAAACATTTGCTTCCTTCGCATTATTTTTTTCGATGCTAACAAAATCTGGACTTAACTCTACTCCTGTAACATCAAAGCCCATTTTCGCTAGTTCAATAGACAAATATCCTGGTCCAGGTGCTACTTCTAAAATTCTTGCTCCCTCTTTAACTAAAGATTTAATTTCGTTTGCGTATTCTTTCATTTGTGTTAAACGACTTTTTCGTGAGTTTTTGTCATACCATTTTGCTGTATATCCGTAAATTCCAATATCTTTTTTCTTACGCTTATTTTTCATCATCATATCCACCCGATCTCTTTTTTTATGTTATCACTCATTGTTCAAGTCTTATATTTAAATTTATTTGATTTAACTAGTAGGTAATTTGTTTGAACTTTAAACTAATTTATATTTTTAGTACAATAAGAGAACAAAACGTCTAACAACGTTAGTTATCTAACATCGTTAGATTAACATCTAACACTGTTAGAGTCAATGGCAATTATTAAATTTTTGGAGAGATTTTATGGCTATAACGAAAGAAGCAATTGTAAAAGCATCCCTTGATATTTTAAATCGTGACGGAATCAGTAATTTATCGATGCGCACATTGGCAAAGGAACTTGAGATCAAAGCCGCATCCTTATATTGGCATATTAAAGATAAACAAGCTTTGTATGATTTAATTGCTGAGCACTTAAATAATGAAATTGTCCTACCTGAAGAATTGGATGATGCCAAGGAAGCTTTAACAGCTCTAGCATTTGAAGTTCGAAGAGTTCTATTAAAGACACGAGATGCAGTAGATGTTTTTGCGCAGTCTATGCCAACTACACCAAGCAGATTAAAAGCAGTCAAATTCACTTTAGAAAATTTGACTAAATACGGGGTATCTGATCAAAACTGTCTTGTTGCGGGTAACCTATTTAACAATTATGTATTATCTTTTGTAGCAGACGAACATCGTGCAAAACAGTTCACATACACTCATGAAGAAATAACTGCATTTACTTCATTTTTTGGTGAACAGTATCATTATAGTTTTGACTTTGAAGAACAATTTCTATATGGATTAAAGGTAATATTCGCTGGATTACATACTGAATAAATTCAAAAAATCACATCATACTTTCGATGTGACTTTTTGAAATAGTATTTAGAATTGACATCAAATTTTAATACGATAACTTTCTTTGAAAACGTTGATAAACTAATATGCACTCCTTTGAAATGAAAAAGAGCTGATTCATAATCAGCTCTTACTCCTCTTCGCTCTTTTCCTTTATAACCGGTTGCCCGTTCTTATCCAATAATGGAGTGAGCCCTCCAGCATAGCCATGCCAACTAAATAAATATTGTATTCCTGTCTCTTTATCTTCTATTATTTTTACGCCAGAGGTCATTTTCGCTTCTTTATAAGTTACATTAAATCTAGTATCCAAATCTTTTTCGGACATATGTATTCCTCCTTAATCAAAGCGTACTGTATCAAAACCGTCCATTATATCTTCTAATTCAGTTAAAAAATTTAATTGTACTGGACCAGGAATTTGTTCCAACCACTTTTTAACTTCAGGTAACTCTTCTGCATCTTCAATATTTGTTGGTTTTGGATCAAGCGTTTCCCACCATTTCTTCAATTCATCAATAAATTCATAGAAATAGCGTTCAAATCTTTCTGCCCATTCTGCTCCTTCATCATCAGTCGTTTTTTGCATCATGCTCCAAGCTTCCATTGCTGTTTCAAAGTATTCATCAATCTTTTTCATGCTATTTTCCTTTCTTGGTAAAAAAACTACTTTCTCTATTATATTAACTTTTTCAAGCTTTAACTTCATTTGGAAATAGAATTAATTGGGTGTATTTTTTTTCCATACAACAACCACACTTGTGATTTAAAATCTTGGTCGATCATTGTTATGTGTCTGTCTAGTAATTTCTTCATGCAATTTTTGACTTTCCGTTTTATCTGGTGCTTTAGTTCCGAATTTTTTTTGCATAAAGAAACCAAATGCAATTGCGACAACTATAAATCCCCAAAATAAATAACCAAAAAGTGTCAATTCAACCCCTCCAATAATTTAAAGATATTTTCTTCTACTTTCTTGGTAATTTACTCATGAACCATTTTTAAATAGATCTTTTATCTTCTTGATTTTTAAATAAAAAAATCGACGAGAAGTCGATCTTTTTATATAGCTAATCAAATAATTTTGTTTCTGATTATTTTACAAACCTATTAAATAATTCAATTAATCCAGGAAGTAACATCAATACTATTGAGCAATAAACTAAAAGTCCAGTGACTTTATTCGTTAATTTCTCCTTACCTTTCCCATTGTACCATCCACTGAATTGGAATTTGTTTCGATATAAGACAAATATTAAAATAAGGATTCCAAACGAACTCCACCATCCCGAATTAGATAGATTCACACCTATTTTTGTGTATACTACTGATAAAACTGTTGATAATAAAGCACCTAATACCCCAAAGATTACTATAATTCTAATCAATTCTAATATTAATCCCATTGAAGCTGATATTGTCTTCATTTAAAGCCTCCATAAATGATTTAATTGCTTTTTAGAATAGTTCCCATCTAATAAATATTCGATATTTGGTAATTTTCACCTTTTTTATTCTATTTAAGAGACCAATATCTTAACGTTTTCGGTAAAAATTAAATGTAACATACGAAGTATACCCGAATAATAACTCCATTTTAGCATTAGCTTTAAATTTTCAAAACTTGCAATATGAATTTTCAGTGGAAATTTACTAAAGGACGTTTTAATACCATCCTTTTTATTTGTACGCACTTTTCAAATCACAAGGTTAATGCTTCTTTTAAGGAATAAAGTGTAAATAGATAGAAAATACTATTGAAAGGTTTTTAATGTTCTGGGGTGATTCTTTGTTTAGTCAGGTCGTAAAATCTATACCTAATTTACTTACAATCGGAAATTTATTATGCGGTGTTCTCTCGATTAAGTTTAATATGAGTGGTTTAATAATGATTTCTTCAATTTTTATTTTCATTGCTGCTTTTTTTGATCTTCTTGACGGAAGAGTTGCAAGGAAATTAAAAGTGAATAGTGAATTCGGGGTAGAATTAGATTCTTTAGCGGATATAGTAAGTTTCGGAGTTGCCCCTGCTCTTTTGTTTCATTCCATTTCGGCACCATCCATCTTAACATCACTTGCATTTATCCTTTTTCCTACAATGGGGGCATTAAGATTAGCAAAATTTAGTGCTAAACCAACGATAGGTTATTTTAAGGGCTTGCCGATCCCTGCCGCTGGATTACCACTAGCTGGTATGGGAATGTTTTTTTATAGTAATGCATGGATTACTTTAATCCTTGCATTCTTAATGGTTAGTCCAATCAGGTTTAAAAAGCTTTAATAACTTCAATATAAAATGCTATTACCTTTTGTAAAGGAAATAGCATTTTTAATTTTTAATGAAATATTTTTGTCGCATAAATTATTTATTATTAAATGAAATGATTGAATTTTTTAAAGTGTAGAGTTTTGCTGTGAAAATATAAAGTTCATTATAATTATTTTCCACATATTCATCAATAACGCTTATTCCTTTTATAAAGTTCTCGATCAATAAATATGTATATTTTCCATCCCATGCGAACCGATTAATTCTGAATAGTTCATCTGCCAATACTTGGAATCTAAATTCTTCAATTAATAGTTTTATTTGATATATTTTGTCTTTATTATTTGTAGATGTATATTTACTATTTTCATAACTATTATGTACTAAATTGACAAAATCATTTATATCTTCAGCCAACATATTCGCTTTTTGCATTTCAAATTTCATTTCTCCATCCCCTAAAGTGTTAAAAATATACATCACTAGAGTGTATGTTTTTATTTTAAATCATATCACAAACAATCCAATTAATCCTGTATCCTACACCTTAATGGAAAAAGCATTTCAAATAAAATAAGGTCCACTATTGTAACTCTTTAGTCCACCCGCCAAACGCTCGTTTCGTTACTTCACCTGCCTTCGCAGTGCTTATTACCCTTTATAGAAACTTCGCGCCTCTAAAAAATCAAGTTTTTGAGTGGAAGAGTTACTTACTTTTAAGTCCACTCTTTACCATATATTCTTCGTATGCTTTATCTATTTTCTTTTTACAAATCTCACTTCACATTGTTTTAAGATCATTAACTTTTTCTTCACTAGCATGTTCTGGCTCCATCTCACCGCCAAAACCTATATGCGAATCAACATGCGCAACTAGACCCAATTCATCTGTTTAGGCAATCTCATTTGGAACATATGTTAAGCCTTATGTTGACAATATTTTCGATACAATGAAAACCTGGTTTTTTAACTTGTTTACTAAATCCTGGAATTATTGAACTTTCTTCATTTTTACTACTATGTAAACAATAGATTTCTACTAATAATTGGTTATAAGAAATAATAATCTACTCCTTTCATCGTTCCTAATCTATTAATTAATCAATCTGTTTTCCATGTTCATCATAATACCGATTTTCTATACTAAATGCATTTGTTGCTTTGTACAAAGTAATGATTTTAGCGCTCGGTCTACCAACTTTTATCTCAACTTTTTCAGTGCTTCCAGTAGCATTCACAAGGCAAACACTCAATTTAGAGACAGTATTATAATGATTTGAAATGACTAGTATTTTCAATGGTAAAGGCTTGTCATCTTTATATTTGATAGGCAAAGCAAAGTCTTGTAAGTTTGAATTTACTGTATTTTCATTATTACTGTCACCTTCATAGTTCGATTCATATTCAGCATTTAGAAATCTATAGTTTCCTATTTTGTCTTTTTTAAAGTGAATGTATGACGGAGTATCGTTTTGCAAATAGGCAACATATCGATCATTTCCAAAATCAAAAGTTTTAATAATATCAATAGTCTTTTCCCCATTGGATACTGATTGGATTGTTGATATGATATTTTTTTTATTGTTTCCATTCATTTGTATAGTAGGCTTAATGATATTGCAACTGATGAAGGCAAAACTCAACAAAAGCAATAGTTTGTATTTTATTTTCTGATTGAACACAGTCGACCTCCATTGACTTTTTTTGATTCTATTGTTCTTAATTATCCATTACACATAATTTTCCGTCAATTGGGTTATTTTTTACTTCTAACTATATTTATTCCACTCTTCTGTGCATATAAAAAATTTTTGTTACAAATACCTCATCTCGAAATATGGTAATTCGTTCAATTTAATGGAAGTTTTACTATCAGCAGCTTTCATTTGAATATATAATATAAAGTGCGGAATTGTTCAATTTGAACTTTCGCTCCATCAAATCGTAATACCCTACTGTTCTGCCTTTTTGAAAAGGGAGGAAGTAAAATGCAAAAATTGATTTATATGATTGGAATTCCTGGTAGTGGAAAAAGTGAAATGGCTAAACAAATCGCCAAAAAAGAAAAAGCTATTATTTTATCCACCGATGAGTTACGTCAAACACTATTCTTTAATATGAATAAGCAAAAAAGAACGAATCTTTTGTATATGGAATTATACAAAAGAGCCAATCGTTTACTTGCTGAAGGGAAAAGTGTTCTCATTGATGCAACAAATATTGAACGTGAAAGACGAATGAAAGCATTAAATAAATTTGTTAACGTTCACAAAGAGTGTTATTACATGGATGTGCCGTATGAGGTTTGTGTAGATCGTAATAACAAGAGAAAACGAGTAGTAGAAGATCGAATACTTGTTAAGATGAGGAAGAACCTAGATTTTCCTTTAAAGAATGAAGGATGGGATGTCATCCACACAATTCATGAGCCATTTTCTTATGAAATGACGAAAGAAGAATTAACAAATCTATTAGTAAGTGAAGTTTCGTACGAAGAGTTATTCGAAAAGCTCAAAACTGTACCGTTTTTTAAAGAAATGAAGGGTTTTGACCAAGAGAATCCTTTTCATTCAATGACGTTATGTCAACACACATACGGACTCATTGAGTACATTAATGAAATGTACGAAGAGAAAGATAAACTCCTTCTGCAAATGGCGGCCCTGTTTCATGATGTTGGGAAGGTATTTTGTAAGACGTATAAAGTTACCAAAGGGTATTATTCTTACTTTGGTCATGAAAAAGTTTCTTCACAAATTGCATTTCATTTTTTAACAGAGCTAGGTTTTGAAGATGAGATGATTCAAGCTGTTGTTGGGATCATCGAAATGCACATGTTAATTAACTACGGTGGGAACGTCGGAGCGACTGAAATTTATCATTTACTTGGGGATGAATTACTCGCAAAACTTTATTTCTTTCGTGAAGCAGATACGTTTGCGAAGTGAGGTATTAGAATATGAAAATTAAGTATCCAAAGACATTTCACTTACCTTGGTCAGAATCTAAAACTTTTGATGATAAAACACTTCATAATGTTGACAATTTTATTGGAAAAGAAGTTGTTGTAACGGAAAAAATAGATGGTGAAAATTGCTCGATTTATCGAGATTCGATTCATGCAAGGTCAACTGATAGCCAAGACCATCCGTCCAGGCATTGGGTTAAAATGCTACAAGCTACGATTGGTTATCAAATCCCTGAAAATTGGCGAGTTTGTGGGGAAAATGTATTTGCAATGCATTCGATCCTTTATGAGGAACTAGAAAGTTATTTTTATGTCTTTTCGATATGGGACGAACAAAATAAGTGTCTATCCTGGGAAGATACCATTATATGGTCCGAATTATTAGGACTAAAAACAGCACCGGTTTTATACAAGGATGTATTTAATGAAGAAGCTATAAAAGCTTGCTATACAAAGAAGTCTAATTTAGGCGGAGAACAAGAAGGATACGTTATACGATTAACTGATGGATTTCAATACAATGATTTTAAACATTCGGTTGCAAAGTTTGTTCGAGAAAATCATGTTCAGACAGATAAACACTGGATGACCAAACAGATTCAAGCAAATCGACTTAAAAAAGAATAGAAGCGAATACTTTTCACTTTAAAAACAATAAGTTAAGAGAAAGGAATGAGAACAATGTAATTTGCTAATTGTATTAAAAAAAATGATGTAAGCCATAAGAATTAATGTTAAAGAGTTGATTTTTATATGTAAGGGTAGTTTAACGGTAGAACAACCAATTTAAATTGGCAGGAATGGGTTCGACTCCCAACCATTACACCAACATTTGTATTTGCAATTACCCCCTCTCTTTTTTTTTGATTCTAAAATAGACATAATCATTAAAAAGAGACGCTAATCCATCAAAGAATCGCATCTCAAAAAATATTCTTCTTTTGTAATCATTCAAGATCCTTATTTAATCTTAAACCTACTTAATATAAGTTAATCCGATTCGATTATTAAAAATTTGATTCCGATTTTTGAAAACAAATGATCCATCAACATAATCAATTACTAGTTGGTCTTCATATACATCTTCAAAATTTTTATTTACCATAAATTCAAATTGGTCTCCAATTATCATTTTTTCATTAGGACCACATTCTCTTTTATCAATAACTTTTATCTCATAAATGTTATTAACGACATCACAGCTCCCTCGGTCAAATTCTAATTGAAGTATTTTATTTTGATCTACTGCACCAAGTATTTCTTTAGCTGCATCAGTTATTTTAAAATCCATCTTAAAAGTCTCCTAATTTAGATTATGCGTTTAAAAATTTCACACATACTGCTTCTGGTACTTGTACGTCTGATTGAATCACTGTTAATTTTCCAGTCGTTTTATTTCTTGTATATAAAACTAAATTCCCTGACATTTCATTTGAACCAACTAAATAGTTCTCAGATGGATCTAAAACGAAATCTCTTGGCCAATTACCTTCACTTGAAGTGATTTCCACTAATTCAAGCTTACCAGTATCTTGATTTACACTAAATACTGCGATACTGTTATGACCACGATTTCCTGCGTAGACGAATTGACCGTCTTTTGAAATATGGATGGCGCTACCTTGATTGTTTTCAGTAAAATCACTAGGAATTGTAGAAATGTACTGTAAATCTGTAAAGCTTCCGTCCTCATTTAATTGAAGAGCAATTACTTCTGAACTAAGTTCAGTCATTATATAAGCGAACTTTCCATTTGGATGGAATGTGATATGGCGTGGCCCACTTCCAGGTTTAACAGAAAGACTGCTTACTTCAATTAAAGAATTATTTTCGATTTTATATGTAATTAATTGATCGATTCCTAAATCAATTGCAACTACATATTTTTCATTTAGTGTATAGCCAGAATAATGGGCATGAGGTTTTTCTTGGCGCTCTTTATTTGGACCAGTACCTTCATGTTGCATAATTGATTTAACCTCACTAGCAAAACCATTTTCTTGATTAATTTTATATAATTCGATTGTACCTTTATGATAATTTGCTGTAACAATATTTTGCTTTCCTGTATCAATGCTAATATGACAAGGTGAAGCGCCTTCATTAAGCTGTTCATTTAATTTTTTAAGCTCACCACTGTTTTCATCAATCACATAAACAGCAATTCCACCTAAGTTTCCTTCTTTTGCAACAGTATATAGATTCTTATTGTCTTCACTAATTGTTAAATAAGTAGGATTTCCTAGTTCAGCAACCGCTTTAACATCAGTTATTCTTTGTTTTTCTGTATCAAGCGTAAATTGATAAATACCTTTACTTTCACTTTTTGTATATGTACCTACATAACCAACAAATTTCTGATTCGAATTCATTCCTATTTCCTCCTCTATTCCTTGTTTTTATGTAAATACCCCCATTTCATAGCTACAAACCTAGGTTTCAATGAAGATGGGGGCTTTATACTTATTTAATTTAAAGTTTCTTACAAATTATAATGAAGTTTTTGCCCAGTCAGCAGCAAATTTTTCAATACCTTGATCTGTTAATGGGTGTTTAGATAATTGCTCAATAACACTGTAAGGAATTGTTGCGATATGAGCTCCAGCTAATGCTACACGAGTAACATGGTCTGGGTGACGAACTGACGCAGCAATAATTTGAGCATCCATATTATGAACTTTGAATAATTCAGCAATTTTAGCAACTAATAATACGCCATCTTCAGAAATATCGTCTAAACGACCTAAGAATGGAGATACATAAGTAGCACCGGCTCTAGCTGCTAATAATGCTTGGTTAACGGTAAAGATTAATGTTACGTTTGTTTTAACACCTTTTTTCGTTAAGTAGCGGCAAGCTTCTAAACCAGCAAGTGTCATTGGTAATTTAATTGTAATATTTTTATCTCCACCGTTTATTTTAATTAGCTCGTCCGCTTCAGCGATCATTTCTTCAGCAGAAACAGCGTTTGGCGTTACTTCTGCAGAAACTGATTCTACTTCAGGAACTAATTTTAAAATTTCTTCAATACGGTCTTCGAATTTAACGCCTTCTTTAGCTACTAAAGATGGATTTGTTGTTACTCCAGATAATACGCCCATTTTATAAGCTTTTTGGATGTCTTCTACATTAGCTGTGTCAATAAAAAATTTCATTTTTAAATTCCTCCATTTTTTAGGGATATTTCCTATTTTATACTTTATTTATTTCTTTTCAACTGCATGTCCACCAAATTCATTACGAAGAGCCGCAACAACTTTACCAGTGAACGTGTCGTTATCTAATGAACGGTAACGCATTAATAATGACATTGCAATAACTGGTGTAGCAGCTTGAAGGTCTAGAGCTGTTTCAATTGTCCATTTTCCTTCACCAGATGAATGCATTACGCCTCTAATTTCATCAAGCTTAGCATCTTTTGAGAATGCATTTTCAGTTAATTCCATTAACCAAGAACGAATTACAGAACCATTATTCCATACTTTCGCAACTTTTTCATAATCATAATCAAAGTCACTTTTTTCTAATACTTCAAATCCTTCACCAATTGCAGCCATCATACCATATTCGATTCCATTATGAACCATTTTTAGGAAATGTCCACTACCAATTTTTCCAGCGTATAGGAAACCATTTTCAACTGAAGTATCTTTAAAGATTGGTTCAACGATTTCCCAAGCTTCTTGGTCTCCACCAACCATATAACAAGCACCATTACGAGCGCCTTCCATACCGCCTGAAGTACCAGCATCCATGAAGCGGATACCATGTTCTTTTAATTCATCATAACGTCTAATAGACTCTTTATAATGTGAGTTTCCTGCTTCAATGATAATATCCCCATCTGATAAGAATGGTTTTACTTCACTAATAACAGAATCTACTACACCATGTGGTACCATAATCCAAAGAACTCTTGGAGTATCAAGATTTTTAACTAATTCTTCTAAGCTTGAAGTACCAATAGCACCTAAGCCTTTCATTTCTTCAACTGCAGCAGTATTTAAATCAAATGCTACTACTTCGTGATTATGATCCATTAAATTTTGACCTAAGTTTAGTCCCATTTTTCCTAATCCAATTAAACCAACTTTCATTACGTTATCCTCCCATATTATCTACATATTAATGTTTTTCTCTAAGAAAAAATTTTTATGATAAAAAAATAAATTAAATATTATTTTATCAAGAATTTAATAAAGTTTTACTTACGTTTACTACATTTTCAGTACTAAAACCAAATAATTCCATTACTTCATTACCTGTTCCAGATGCTCCAAAAGTCTCAATTGAGATTTTTTTACCTTTGAAACCAACAAAGCGTTCCCATCCAAGTGAAATCCCCATTTCAATTGAAACACGGTTTAATATATGTGATGGTAAAACAGACTCTTTATATTCATCGGATTGCTTATCAAATAATTCCCAACTTGGCATTGCTACTACACGAACAGATAAGTTTTCTTTTTCTAACTCATTTTTACTGTTCACTGCAAGCGATACTTCTGAACCAGTAGCGATTAAAATTAAGTCTGGTTGATCGTTCGTTTCAGTTAAAACATATCCACCTTTTGAAAGATTATCTATTCTAGATGCTGTTTCTTCAAATACTGGTAAATTTTGACGACTTAATACTAAAGCGATTGGTCCATTTGTATTTTGTAACGCATATGCCCAAGCGTTAGCTGTTTCATTTGCGTCTGATGGACGAATAACTGTTAAACCAGGGATCGCACGTAAAGCAGCTAAATGTTCAACTGGCTCATGTGTAGGACCGTCTTCACCTACTGCAATTGAGTCATGTGTGAATACATATGTTACTGGTAATTTTTGTAATGCTGCTAATCGAATTGATGGACGCAAATAATCATTAAATACGAAGAATGTACTTACGAAAGGCTTAACTCCACCATGTAATGCCATACCATTTGCAGCAGCACCCATAGCATGCTCACGTACACCAAAATAAATATTACGTCCAGCAAATGATTCTACAGCAAATTTACTTTCATCTTTAATATCTGTCATTGTTGAATGAGATAAATCTGCGCTTCCACCGAAAATTTCAGGAACTGTTTTAATATAGTGATTAATCGCTTCTCCACTTGCAACTCGTGTAGAAATTGTTTTATTTTCGTCAAAAGTTAATAATTCTTCTGTTTCGATTAAAACTTCACCTTTAATTGCTTTTTCAAGCTGAGCTGCTAATTCTGGGAAAGCTTCACGGTAAGCATTAAATAATTGGTTCCAATCAGCTTCTTTTTCACTGCCTTTTTCTTGTATATCTTTGAAATGTAACTTAACTTCTTCTGGCACAAAGAAATCTTCTTCGTAGTTCCAAGCATATGCTTTTTTCGTTTCTTTTGCTTCTTCAAGACCTAGTGGATTACCATGGGCTTTATTAGTACCAGCCACTTTTGGACTTCCGTATCCAATAATTGTTCTAACTTCAATAATTGTCGGTTGGTCTGTATTTTGTTTAGCTAATTCGATCGCTTTAGAAATTTCTACATGATCATTTCCATCTTCAACTCTTAAATATTGCCAGTTAAATGATTCAGCTCTCTTTTTCATATCTTCTGAATAAGAAAGATTTAATGTTCCATCTAATGAAATATCGTTTGAATCGTATAATACAACTAACTTTCCAAGTTTCATATGGCCAGCAAGTGACATAGCTTCGTATGCAACACCTTCCATTAAATCGCCATCACCTACTAATGCATAAGTAAAGTGATCAATAATAGAAAGGTTATCTTTGTTAAATTTACCTGCTAAATGAGCTTCAGCCATTGCCATACCAACAGCAGTAGCAATACCTTGACCTAATGGGCCAGTCGTAGCTTCAACACCATCAGTGTGGCCAAATTCAGGATGTCCAGGTGTTTTACTATTTAGTTTACGGAAATCTTTAAGGTCTTCGATTGAAACATCGTAGCCTGCAAGGTGTAGTAAACTATATAACATACTTGAACCATGACCAGCTGATAAAACAAAACGGTCACGGTCAAACCATTTTGAACTTTTTGGATTATGCTTTAAATGATCTGCCCATAATGCATATGCCATTGGCGCTGCACCCATCGGTAAACCAGGATGACCAGAATTAGCCTTATTTATAGCATCAATAGAAAGTGTACGGATTGTATTAATTGATAATGTAGAAATCGAACTCATAATTTAAATACTCCTTTTTAGATCTGTTTTGTTGTTTTCATTTTCTTGTACAAATTCTGTATCTAACCACCATTTGAAACCATCTTCTGCTAATAATTGATCAGCAGCTTCTGGACCAAATGAACCGGATTTATAAGTGTGAAGTGGTACTAAATTTTCTTCAAATGCTTCTAAAATTGGTTGAACCCATTGCCATGACAATTCTACTTCATTCCAATGAGCAAAAAATTTCGAATCGCCTCGTAAAGCATCGTATACTAATAACTCATACGCTTCTGGACGATCTTCTTTATTTGCGAAATACTCAGCTTGTACAGGTTCAATATTGCCATCTACGTTTTTGCTATTTAAATAGAAAGAAACTCTTTCATTAGGATTAATTTCAATAACCAATAAATTTGGTCCATTATTTGTACTGTTCTTTGTTGAAAGGTTTTGAATCGGGCTTTTAAATTCAAATACGATTCGAGTCGATTTTTCTTTCATTCTTTTACCTGTACGGATATAGAATGGAATTCCCTTCCAAAAATCATTTTCGATTAAAACTCTAGCTGCTACATAAGTATCATTTTGTGATGAAAACTCAATTCCTGGTTCTTGTCTATATGCAACTACTTTCTTACCATTTTGTTCACCAGAACCATATTGACCTCGAATAACATGAGAAACTACTTCTTCTTTTGATAATGGTCGAAGAGATTCAAGAACCTTTTTCTTCTCAGCTCTAACATCACTTGCAGAATTTTGGTTAGTTAAATGCATAGCTGACATCATTAGCATTTGTAACATATGATTTTGGAACATATCTCGGATAGCTCCAGATTTATCGTAATAACCCGCTCGTTCTTCAACGCCGACTGTTTCACTTGCCGTAATTTGAACATTTGCGATATATTGATTGTTCCATAATGCTTGTAAAACTGGATTAGCAAACTCTAAAGCTTCTAAGTTTTGAACCATTGGTTTACCTAAGTAATGATCAATTCGGAAGATCTCATCTTCTTTAAAAGACTTACTTAATTTTTCATTTAAATCTCTAGCAGTCTTTAAGTCACGTCCAAAAGGTTTTTCAATGATTAGACGCTTCCAACCTTTTGTCGTACCTAGTCCACTTTCTTTAATATTTGATGCAATAACTTCAAAAAATTCTGGTGCTACTGATAAATAAAATAATCTGTTTTCAGGAATCTGTAATTCTTGTTCTCTTTCTTTAACTAAATCTAATAAATCAACGAATCCTTCTTTATTCGTGATATCTAGCTGTTGATAACGAATTGAATCTAGAAATTCTTGGACCATTTTTTGATCTTCTAAAGAACTTCTTGAAAAAGTAATTAGTGATTGCATTACTTGATTCTGAAATTCGTCATTTGAAAAATCTTTTCTACCAATTCCAATGATTGAAAAAGACTCAGGCATCTTTTGGTCAATATATAAATTATATAAAGCAGGAAAGATTTTTCGTTTTGCTAAATCGCCTGTGGCTCCGAACAAAACAAATGACATAGAATCCATTAACTTAACCTCCTCTTAGTCGAGCTTTTAAATAGTTGTTAATAAAAAATATATTTTCAAACGATCTTTAATTTTTATTTAGAGCTATAGTTAGTTCAAATAATTCATTCCAATTATTCATTCGGAAAATATTTTTTACCCAAACCTATAATACATGAAAAAAATTTTTCTTTCCAATAAAATGCTTATGTTTCTATTTATTGGATTTTTTTAATTTATTGGCGACACTTCAGGCGAAGACAGAAAAGTAGTTGCACTTATAATTAATTCCAAAAGTTGGAAACTACGTCGTTTTTTCTTCCCTGCTGCCAATTTATCCTTTCATAATGTAAAAAAACCTTAATTAACTTTTTACGTTAATTAAGGCTTTTGTAGGAAGTATGTTTAAATATTATGTAAAAATTAATCTTAGACTTGTCAGAACTAAACCAATAATAAATCCACAAACAGCTCCATTGACACGAATCCAAGTAATATCCTTACCAATTTTATTCTCCAATAGATCAGTTATTTCTTCAGTAGATAATTTTTCAATATTGTATCTTACTAAATCACTAATTTTATGATGATATTTTTCAACTGTATTCGTTAATAGTTTCTTAAAACTTTGCTCAACAGTATCAATCCAATTAGAATTTTTAATGAAGCTGATTATTTTTTGGATCGCATTAAAAATAAACTCTTCATCATTAATTTTTGTTCTAAACATTTTAATGGCTTGATCTACAATATATTCATAGCCTTTATTTTTCCATTCATCTAATTGACGAATAATATTTTCATTCGATTTATTTTTTTCTGCTTCCAATCGAATAAACGATAAAATGAAATTCCTCCTGTCACTATTCGGGTGTTTTAATTCCGATAGTAAATCGATTAATCCACTATGTATAAATTCTGTTATTTTCTCTTCTCCAATCATTGGGAGAAAAGCTTTAATCATAAAAAACTTTCGCTCGATAAACTGAATTACCTCTTTGCCGATTAATTCCTTAATATGTGGTAAGCTAACAGTTTCTTCGATTTTATTAATTAAAAATTCATAGGTCTTTGCATCCCATTCTTTTTCAATAACCGTATCGACAGCCTTACTTAATAAGTTCTGAGATGAAATGGACTCAATTGTCGGCTTGAAAGTTTTTAATAAATAGTTTTTGATTGTATCATCCTCAATAGATGCACCAAATTGCTTGATTGAATAAACCATTTTATTTCTTGATTCTTCATTTTCAAGCATTTTTTCAAAAGAATTTATACCTTGATTAATCCAATCACGTTCTTCTACCTTTTCAATTAAACTTTCCTTACTTAACCATTGATTATTAAGTGTAGTTAAAATCCCCTCAGTAATCTTCTTTCTATTTTTAGGCAATAAAGCTGTATGTGGGATCGGTATGCCAAGAGGATGACGAAACATTGCAGTGACAGCAAACCAATCCGCAAGACCCCCTACTAATGCTGCCTCAAATCCACCAGAAAGGATTTGAAATAATTTAGATTGAAACGGCATTGTTGCAGCGAAACCACAAGTTGCCACTATTAGTGAAATATTGGCTAGCCGTTTTGAATTCTTTTCTTTCATTTACTAAAAGCCTCCTGTATCTATTTGAAAATAGTATATCATTCCTTTAATCTATTTCTGAAATCAAATTTAGTAAAATCTGTTTTTTTATTGGTTTACAACTCTAGCGTTTTAATACATATTTTTTAGTGGTTTTAAACTTACTAACAAAAAAAAGACTGTATTCACAGCCTCGTATCAATTCGATCACAATAATTATTTAAAAATTCATTTGAAAATGGTGACAAGTAATATTTAACCTATTTTTAAGATAAAACCTATGAGCATCGTAACGTTGTACCCCTGAATCTAAATGGAATTGTTCACAATTATTTTGTTTTGCTTCTTTTATTAACCAATTCCACAAAAGTTGTGCATAGCCTTTTTTTCGATGATTTTCACTTGTTATTAAATCATCAACATAAAAATATTTTCCCCATGCTAATGATTCTGTTATACGATAACCTGCAACGGCTGTTACTTCTTCATTTTCGATCACAGCCACAAGATGATAATTATTTGTGTTGATTAATCTATTAATCGTGTTAACAAATTCATCTTCTCTTAAATGAGGGCGTAATTGACTTACTGTTTGAAACGTTTTCAAAATATCTGAATTACTTTCCATTGTTTTACTTCTGCCATCTTTTATCTCTCCATTCACAAAAAACGCTCTACTATAAAACACCTTAATATTCTATCGTTTTTTATGAATTGATGTTTTTTAATTTTTTGTTTATGGTTCGAAACCTTTTTGACTAATGAAAAGCTGGTCATCTGAAAAATATTTTTTAAACCGTTGATAAACTAATTGATAAGCTTCTGGGCCATACCATTCTTCTAAACCTAGTTCGGTATATTTTTTTTCAATACCAAGACGCCCTGTTCGTTTCCCTCCGCTTCCATCACCCATGAAAAAATCATCGATACAGATTCTCTGTACAATTTCCGATAGTTTTTTTGGGAAATCCTCGCTACTAGGCAAAATAGGAGCAATTGTAGCTTGGGCTGGAATTCCTGCTTCTACAAGATCTTTTAACGTTTTAAGTCGAGCATTAATAGGAGGTGCAATTGGTGAGAAAGACTTTCTAATTTCATCCAAGTCGGTTTCAATCGTCATGCTTACACGTACTTTCTCTTTAAATTGCTTTAAAAGATCGATATCTCTTTTTACTAGCGGACTCCGAGTTTGAACAAATAAAAAATCAGGCTGATCATGAACCATGACTTCTAATAAACTTCTAGTCAATCTTTCTTTAAATTCAATCGGTTGATATGGATCTGTGCTAGATGACATAAAAATGGTCACTTTATCTTTACTTTTTGCCCTTTTCAATTCTTTCTCTAGTATTGTAGGTGCACTTTGTTTAATATCAACCCAACTACCCCATTCTTTTTTCCGAAAAAGTGAAACAGGCATTTGTCTTACATAGCAATATGAACAGGCAAATGTGCAACCAGTATATGGATTTAAAGAGTGAGTATATCCAGATAGATAACCTGTACCTTTATTTAGAATGGTTTTTGGATTTTTATAAACTATTTCACTTTTCATCCAAACACCTCCTAATTAATATCTTCATCTTTAGTTTCTAGTTTCAATTTTTAAAAGACTTTTCTTCATATCTAATCCACCACGATAGCCAGTTAATGATCCATTCTTTCCAATTACTCGGTGACAAGGAATTATGATCAATATTGGATTTGCACCTATTGCTCTCGCAACTGCTCGAACAGATTTTGGCTTATTTAAGTGAATCGCAATGTCGGAATAAGTTTTAGTTTCTCCATAATCAATCGAGCATAGTGCATTCCAAACTGAATTTTGAAAATCAGTACCACGAAAATCAAGACTACTATTAAAATTAGTCCGCTCGCCCTCTAAAAATTCAATAATCTCTTTTTTATAATCTTCTAATATTGTTGCATCTTCTTCCATTTCAAGTCCAGGAAAGTATTTATCCTTAAATAAAAGTAATTCTTGAATGGTTCCACACTGTGAGCCTACGAAACATAGCCCTTTTATTGTTGCAGCAATATGAATCTTCCAGTCTTTATATTCAATTAAAGTCCAATATAATTTTTCAGTTGATTGCAATGTAAATCACCCTTTGCCACTAATTTCTTCTTAGTCATATTTAAATACTATTATAGACTTAATCAAGAAAAATGGACTGTTATGAGAATGAAAGAGCAAGAATTTGAAAATATTTAAGGATGAACTGCAAATATGTCCCCGAGAACTGCAAATAGATGAGTCTATTTATGCAAATAAAATCTGAAAATCGAATTTTAAAAATATCAAATCTTCAATTAAAATTAGAGAATAGCAATTAAAACTAGCAAAACCGCAATTAAATTCCTGAGAATCGCAATCAGCTAATAACTTGTAAGGAAGAGAGAAGGTCAATCAATCATACCTTAATACCTACCTCATACAATCTATTAAACATCAGAGGGGCCAATTTATGTCATTTGACCGTACAAATGAAACAGCCCCTCACTCATCGACAACGTTCAAAAATTAATTTTATTTCTGCTTCTCAATCATTTCCATTACTAATTTTTCAGCTGCATTTTTATATAAATTACTCATATTAACGAAAGAAGTAATTAAGAGCAATTGTTCAATATATTCTTTACTTTCATCATCTAACTGATTAATTTCTTTGTTTACTGTTTCACCAGATTGTTGAAGATCAGTTTTAAACTTTTCGAGGTTTAGTTCATTTAAATGTAAAAAACTTGAATAAATATCATCAATATTTATTTCATTGTTTTCAAGGATTCTTTGATTTAGTCCATTTAAAGTTTCTTTTATATCATTAATCGAAAGTGCACCTTTTAAATGATAAATTAAACTGATTAAAATGATATGATTCTTTGTGTATTTCTTATTTTTGATTGGGAAAAGCAATTTAGCTTTAGCATAATTATTAATCATTGTTTTTGTCATGACTTTTTCATTCGAATTCGATTTTGCAAATTTATTATCAAATAGTTGGATTACCTGATCCATATATAGATCAAGATTAGGAATATCATCTAATACTATTTTTTTATCTAAATCGATTTGTTCAATTAATTCATTAATCTTTTTCATTTTTCGTCCTCTTTATATAAAATTTACAGACTAATTTTATCATAAAAAAATTGTTCTTAAAACACTTGACTATATAACGTCGTTGGTGATAACTTTATATGTAGTTACCAAAACTACATAACATAGTTGGAGGAGATTATAATGGGGAACTTAATGCGTGAGCCTATTAATTCCATGACACATTTAGTTGGAGCGGTATTATCACTATTTGGGTTAATAGCAATGGTTTTTAAATCTACTTTTTCTGGTGGAAGTATCTTACAAACATCTGCAGTTATTGCATTCGGTGTAAGTATGATTCTTCTCTATTCAGCTTCAACTACCTATCATATGGCAAAAGCTAGCGATAAAATAATCGCTTTTTTAAGACGGATGGATCATTCAATGATATTTGTCTTAATCGCTGGTACATATACTCCTTTTTGTATCATTAGTCTAAAAGGTACATTAGGATGGATTATCTTTTCTATTGTTTCTTTTATTGCATTTTGTGGTGTTTTGTTCAAATTGATTTGGTTTAGTTGTCCAAGATGGTTATCTACAGCCCTTTATATAGCTTTAGGATGGGTCATTATACTTGCTTCGGCACCTTTATCTGATGCGATTAGTATGAAAGGAATGTTCGCACTAATCTTAGGTGGAATTTTCTACACAGTTGGTGGCGTGATTTATGGAATTAAGCCTAAATTTTTATCTTTTAAAAATTGGGGTTTCCATGAAATTTTTCATATTTTTATCATGCTTGGAACACTTTGTCATTTCTTCTGCGTCTATTACTTTGTAATTTAAAATATAAAAAAAAACTTGTAGACAAGTAGAGAAATACCACTTTGTCTACAAGCTAAAAACCATCCTCAAGTGGATGGTTTTTTATTATTTTAAGATACCTGTTCCGACAATATTTACTTCAACTTTTGGTTTAATTGTAATTTTAGCATAGTCTTTATTCCAATCCAGTTTTTTCCACACTTCTGGATGAAATGAAATTAACTGTCTGCCAATTCCTAAAGCATCACAATTTGATTCTTGAACTGTTTTAATGATTTTTTCAGCTTTTATGGTTAACTCCTTTGAAATTTTTTTATTTAACATATCAATTTCTTTTTGGGAAGCTAAATCATCATGTGCGTACTCAAGTGTATCAACGTCCAGTTTAAGATTTAAATTTACGGTTATTTTATTGTCTTTTGAAACTTTAATTTTCATTTTTGGCTTGTTTTTTTTCACTTGAATCGTTATATATCGTTCCCTAATATCTTTTTCTTTCGGAATAACTTCTAAATTAAATCTTGCGTACTTCTTCATTTGATCTTTAAATAAAAGTAACATAGTAGGTTCATCACCTATTAGATTATACCCTGTATATTTTTGATCGTTAAATAATGCTACCCCAGAAATATCAATCAATTTATCATCATCTTTTTCAATTAGCGGTAAAAAAATATCTTCACCTGGGTCGAACATAATTGTACAAATCGTTTGGACATTTTTAATAGGAATCATCGTATGGCTTTCTGCGTTAGTTATTAGATCTAAAATTTCTTCACTTACAAGGGTTTCCTCTACTTTGCTTAATTTTAACACATCTACCGCTCGGCCCTTAGTAATAATAACTTTTGCCCCTAATGAACTTCTTGGGTCTCTATATATAACATCGAATATAGGATAAATATCCTGTTTAGACAATTCATCTCCAAGTAATAAAACCCTTGTTTTATTAGTAGCATAATCTCCCGCTACTTTTCGAGTAAATTTTATTCTTGAAGCACTTGTTGTTTTTCCAGTAGTAGTAACAATGACATTTGTTGTTTTAATTTGTGAAGGATCACTTCCACCTTGACTATTTGTTTTAATGACTGCAGTTACTAGCATATTATTATCCTTTGCTAAGTCAAATCCAGCACTATAAACAAGCCTAGACTCCTTTAGTAATCTTTGATCCCAACAACTAGTTAAAGGCAAAATACAAATTAAAGAGATCAATACCATTTTATATTTCATATGAATTACCGAGTTCTTTCTTTTTTCTGATAAGCGAAACAATTAATAAAATTAAAGGTAATACAAAAATAAAAACATAACTTGTAAAATTAAGAATTGTCCCAAATTTCATTATAAATTCTTCACTATTTGGTAAAAAAGTACAGATAATCGCGATGACAATTCCTATAAAAATAGTTGTTTTACTATGGCTTTTTAACTTTAAGAGTTTGCTGATTCCGAAACTAGTTAAATATAAGTAGGTCACAAATGAAGTTAAGATTGGTACAACCCAAATAGATAGAAAGACAAGGTCTAATCTTTCAATCACTTCATATGATAATGATTTTAGTAAATATAAGATTGGCTCAGGTATGATTTCAATTTCTACTTTGCTAAAACTCATATAACTTGTAATTAAAAAAAATGTATATAAAAGGCTAACAAAACTAATTGCGATCGTTCCAGCTTTTAATATTTTATTTGGCTTTCCTTTTACATACGGAAATAATACTAAAATAAATTCAAATCCCATCATGGAGATTAGTGCATCATGTGCTCCAAGAAGGATGTTTTTAACACTCGCCTGTCCAATTGGAAATAAATAGCGGTAATTTACATTATTGTAAGAACAAAATTCAAAGAAAATCAAAAATAAAATTAAAATACAAACGAAAGTAAAAAATCGTGCGATTACTTTCATATTTTCTTTTGCTAAATAAATCCCTGTACCAACTATAAATATGATTAATACAAAAGGTGGAGTAAATGTAAGAATCCATTTTTTAAGTACAGAAATGGTGATAATCACACAAAAAATCGCAACAATAAAGAAAAATAAAATATAAAGATACGAAATTACAGTCCCAATATATTTACCAACTATTTTCGTTGTATATTCATAGATCGTATCTTTTGGAAATCTCGTACCAAGTAACCACATTATTAGTAAAAGTAAAAACACTCCTACCCCAGCAACTAATGTTGAAACCCAACCGTCGTGCCCTGCATGTTTATGGACTACATAAGGTAGTGAAAGTAATCCCACACCAATTTGAGCTTGAATGATGACGAATGTGAATTGCGTTATTGAAAGCATCTTTTCATTTTTCATCATTTTTCCATCCTCTAGAATTATTTTCTCGTTTAAAATTCTTTGGTAAAGGTGCAAACGGTCGTTTTTTCATTTTCCATGATGGCGCACGAACAACTGTATCTTTTAGGTCTGATTTTCTAAATGGAGCAAATGGCGCAAAATATGGAGACCCAAACGATTCAAGTTTACATAGATGGATTAGGATAAAACTGAGTCCAAAAACAATTCCTATTAATCCAATTAACGATGCTGCAAACATTAGTGGAAATCCAAGCAATCGGACAGAGGTTCCCATTTCATTGTCCGGTACAACAAATGATGCAATTGCAGTAAGTGAAATAACGACAATCATCGTATTTGAAACTAAATTTGCCTGTACAACAGCAGTTCCAATAACTAAACCTCCTACAACACCTATTGTTTGGGCAATTGGATTAGGTAACCGTATTGCTGATTCTCTAAGCAATTCTAACGTTATTTGCATTCCTAGAGCTTCAATTAACGGTGGGTATGGAACGTTTTCTAATGAACTTTTTACATTAAATACTAGATCTATTGGAATAATTTCAAAGTGAAAAGAAACTAATGCAATATATAAAGCAGGCAATGATATAGAAATTAAAAAACTAACCAATCTTAAAAGACGTGCAAACGATGCGACCATCCATCGGCTATTATAGTCATCAGGTGATTGATAAAATGAGAAAAAAGTAATTGGTAAAACAAGTGCTGAAGGGCTACCATCTGTTAGGATGGCAATCTTTCCTTCCATTAAATTACCAGCTATTCGGTCAGATCTCTCAGTTGTTAATACTTGCGGAAAAGGTGAATATGGGTCATCTTCAATAAATTCCTCAAGATTACCCGGTGAATATACATAATCAACATTTATATATGAAAGTCTTCTATGGACTTCCTTAACTAACTCCTCATTTGCAATTGTATCAATATATAAGACTGCTAATCGTGTGTCAGATTCTACACCTAATGATAAAGTTTTAACAACAAGATTAGGACTACTGATTCTTCGTCTAATTTGATTAATATTTGTCAGTATACATTCTACTAATCCGTCGTGGGAGCCCCTGATTGTTTGTTCACTACTAGGCTGTTGAATTGATCTATTTTGAAATGAAGTCGTTTCTAAAATAAATACATTTTTTTCAAATTCTGTGAAAATGAGCGTGTAGCCTTTTACAATACTGAGAATACATTCATCAAATGAATCCGAACTTTTAACATCATTAATTGATACTGTATTTGGAATCGTATCTTTTGGATTATTAATAATTTGTTGAATGATTTGGACTTCAAGAGCTTCTCTACCTACAATTGTACTAATATAGACAACTACAATCTTTTTATTTTGAAACATTAAATGTCTAACCGTTAAATCACTCGTATTTATTAATGATTTCTTTACATACTCTACATTACGATCCAAATCACCACTAATTTCAATTTTTGAATTCTGATTACTTTGGGTATGTTTATTTGAACGCATTATGCATTTCACCTAATTTCCAAACTCATACAATAATTAGATTTATTTTGTGTTAAATTAGGGTTATTATTCATTGCGAAATTCCAGTATTTGTATAAATGTTAACATTCGAATAAAAAAAGGCGAACCTAGAAGTCAAAATGTTGACTAATAGGTCGCCTTTTTATTGTTCTTGATTATTCATTTACTCTCTTTTTCCAAATCCCAAGCATGATCGCTGTAATAAATGCGCCAATTAATATTGCTAGCAAATACAATATCGGTTTATTTACTAACGGAATAACAAATATTCCACCATGCGGTGCTGGTAATGTAATACCAAATGCCATTGCAAGTCCACCTGCGATTGAAGAACCTACAACAGAACTTACAATTACCCTTACTGGGTCTGCAGCAGCAAATGGTATCGCTCCTTCTGTTATAAAAGAAATCCCCATAACATAGTTTGTAATACCTGATTTACGTTCCATTTCAGTAAACTTTGATTTGAATAGTGTAGTAGCTAATGCAATACCTAATGGAGGTACCATTCCACCTGCCATTACCGCTGCATGTGGTGCAAAATTATTTGCTGCAATTGCTGCTATACCAAATGTGAATGCAGCTTTATTTATAGGTCCACCCATATCTACTGCCATCATTCCACCAAGAATGATTCCTAATAATATAGCGTTTCCACCACTTAAACTACTTAACCAATGTGTTAAAGCTGAATTTAAATAAGTTACAGGAGGATTTACGACTACTTCCATTAAAATACCAGTAATTAATAATCCAAATACAGGATATAAGAGAACCGGCTTAATACCTTCTAATGATTTAGGTAACTTAGAAAACACTTTCTTTAATCCAAGTACAACATAACCAGCTAAGAAACCGGCAATTAAACCACCTAAGAATCCCGCGCCAGCACTTGAAGCTAAAAATCCACCAACTACCCCGGGTACAAATCCAGGTCGATCTGCAATCGAACTTGCAATAAAACCGGCTAATATCGGAACTAAATAACTAAAAGCACCAGTTCCACCAATTTTCATTAGTAATTCAGCTACTGGACCTTTTGTATGAATTCCTCCAAAAGCAAATGCTAACGCAATTAGAATCCCTCCACCTACTACAAAAGGTAACATATTACTAACACCGTTCATTAAGTGCTTGTATATACCAGATCCTTGATTAGTTGAAGAACTTCCGCCACCATTATGATTAGCATGAAAAATTGGTGCCTCTTGTTTAACGGCTCTTTCAAGTAATTCTTTTGACTTACGAATTCCATCTGCTACTGGTACTTGGATGACATGTTTTCCATCAAAACGATTTACTTCTACTTGTTTATCCGCTGCTACGATAATAGCTGATGCTCTACTAATCTCGTCTTTTGTTAATTCATTTTTTATCCCTGTTGATCCATTTGTTTCAACTTTTAAATCAATATTTAATTCCCTTGCTTTTGCTTTTAAAGCATCTGCCGCCATATAAGTATGAGCGATACCTGTTGGACATGCAGTTACTGCAAGGACTAGTGGACGTGAAGAATCTGCTATCACTGTTTCTTCATTTTCATCATTTAACGATTTTTCTTTTTGATCGATTAATTGAATAATTTCATTTGCATCTTTTGCACTTAATAAAGAGGCACGGAATTCTTCATCCATTAATAATGAAGATAATCTAGATAATGTTTCTAAATGCGCATTATTTGCTCCCTCACTAGCTGCAATCATAAAAAACAAATGAGCCGGTTGACCATCAAGTGATTCATAATCAATCCCATCTTTTGATCGACCAAATGCAATTGCAGGAGTCTTAACAGCTGCAGTCTTAGCATGTGGAATTGCAATACCTTCTCCAATTCCTGTTGTACTTTGACCTTCACGTGTTAAAATCGCTTCTTTAAATTGTTGTTTATCGTTTAATTTCCCTGCATGATCTAAAACTTGTATTAATTCATCAATTACTGACATTTTTGATGATGAATTCAAATCAATGAGAACTGTATCTATTTTTAATAATTCTGTGATTCTCATAATTCGCCCCCCTAATCCTTTACAATCTTTACTTGATTAAGTAATTCTTCAATTTTCTCTCTTTTTGTTAAATCCTCTGAAAAAGCGGTAGCACTACCTGATGCTACACCTACTTTAAAGGCAGTTTCGATATTATTTGTTTTTACATAAGTACCAATAAAACCAGCCACAAGCGAATCACCTGCACCGACTGAATTAATTACTTCTCCCTTTGGAACATTTGAAACATAAACAGAATTCTCAGTTATTAGAATCGCTCCATCTCCTGCAAACGATATTCCTACATTTTGAGCACCCATTTCAACTAACTTTTTACCGTACGGGATTGCTTGTTCAATTGATGTAATTTTGACATCAAATAAGTCACCTAATTCATGATGATTTGGTTTGATAAAAAATGGGCGATGTTTAACTACATCTAAAAGTACTTTTCCACTTGCATCTACAATGATATGAATCCCATTTTCTTGTCCCCATAATGTCAATTGTTCATATAAATCAGAAGGTAATGTATTAGGGATATTACCAGCTAATACAACATAATCACCTTTTTTAATTTGTTTTAATTTATAAAAAAATTGATCTAGTTTTTCCTCTGAAATAGCAGGGCCTTGTCCGTTTATTTCAGTTTCTAATTGAGATTTTAATTTTATGTTAATTCGTGAATCGCCTTCCACTTGAACAAAGTCAGATGACACTCTTTCATTACCCAAGACATTTTTAATAAAATCTCCAGTAAACCCTCCGACAAAACCAAGTGCTATGCTTTCAACATCTAATCTTTTTAAAACCCTAGAAACATTAATTCCTTTACCGCCAGGAAATTTATTTTCCCTTTTCATTCGATTAATTTTTCCTAACCCTATATCATCTACTTCAACGATGTAATCGATTGAAGGATTAAGTGTTACTGTATAAATCATGATTTCACTACCTTTATCAAAGATGTTTTTTCCTCAAATTGTTTAGCTAGCACATCATCTATTTCGTCCGTTAAAATAATCGCATCTTCAATTTCACCAATCTTTGCAAAACTTGTTTCGCCAAATTTACTATAATCAGCAATTATAAATACTTTCTCTGAAATAGAGATTGCTGTTTTCTTTACAAACGCCTCTTCAGGATCTGGCGTAGTATAGCCAAATTGAGGATGGATTCCATTCGCTCCAATAAAACATTTATCAAACCGATAATTCTTTAAACTTTCAGAAGCCATACTCCCAATCAACGCTTTTGTATGCCCTTTCATTTTTCCACCTATAAGATATGCGGACACTTCATTTTCAAAAAGTGCTTCAACATGCATTAATCCATTCGTAACGACTGTTACATCTAATCCCTTTAATAAAGGAATCATTTCGAAAGTAGTACTACCAGCATCTAAATATATACAATCGCCTTCATTAATTTGAGTTACTGCAAGCCCAGCGATTAATTTTTTACTTTGAACGTTTTTGGATGTTTTTTCAGTCATACTTAATTCAGTGGCTTTGCTATTGATTGAAGCTGCTCCACCATGAACTCTTTTTAAGAGATTAAGAGACTCAAGCTCAACTAAATCACGACGGATTGTTGACTCAGAAGTATTTGTAGCTTCTACGATATCCCTTAATTTCACAATACCCATTCTTTTGATCATATCGATAATGAATTGTTGTCTTTCCGGAGTTAACATAAAATTCATCCCCTTCATAAAACCAAGTATAAGACACAAAAAATAAAAAATCAATCATTTTCTTCCAAAAACATTCAGAAACATTCTTAACCATTCAAAACCGTTCAAACCCATTCAAATTTGTAAAAATTCACACCGTACATTAAACTAAAAATAAGAATTTATATTTGTTTTTTTATAGTATTTCTTATGATTACCCATAATATTTATCTAAATAAGTTGAACTCATTTAGATTCATAGAGTTGGTAAAAAGAGTTTTGGTTTACAATTATTAAATTAGAAATGGGGAATATCTTTTGAAAGAGAATATCCAAATTCGTGAAGAACTCATGGAAGTTATTGATTCATTAACAGATGAACAGTTAAATAAGAAGGTAAATAAAGAAAAATGGTCTATTATGCAAGTACTTGAACATTTATACTTAATGGAATCTAAATTAGTAAAGCTAATGACTCGTACATTTAATGAAGCACCAAGTGAAGTTATCCAAGATAAACCAATACATCTAGCAACTGATCGTACTAAAAAAGTAACCTCTCCACCTCATTTTGAACCTACTGATCAATTCATTACTAAAGTGGAAATGACTGAAAAATTGAATCAATCTAGAAAATCTTTAATTCATTTTGTTGAACTAACAAAAGGGCAAAATTTAGAAGAAAAAGGCATGCCACATCCATTATTCGGACAAATCAATTTAAAACAGTGGATCCCTTTTATTGGTATACATGAAAAACGTCATATTGAACAAATTAGAGAATTAAAAAACGAATTATGAAATATTTAACTCAATATAGAAATTTTGAAATTGGGAATATGTATTCGATTTCCTTTTATTTTGTACAAATTGTTTTTTGATTATATTGTTTTCTGTTTAAATCTTTTTGGTTTTACTAAAAACCTCTCAACAATATAAAAAAGAGCTTACAAATTGTAAGCTCTTTTTTATATTGAAGAAATTGCCTCTAGTTCTTTTTTGTAAAGGCTTAGTATTTGATCTTTATGTACTTCTAACTGATTTGACACTTGAGAAATTGAATAGCCGATAAATAATGGAGATACAACAAACCTTGGAATAACTTTACAAATAATTTTCCCCTTCCATTTATAAAAGAATAAATTATAGCTTTGAAGTCCTTTATAAAAATGGTTAAGTAAATAATGTGTAACTGTTTGTAAGTAAACGGCCATTTCTGGAGTAAATTTCTGATCATCAATTAGAATATTGAATTCTCTAAATCCCATAATTGGATGAGTAGATATGTTTAATTCATAACCATGACCCGACGAAATCGTAATCCCCTCGAAATATACATCTGTTACCTTTTTGTTGTAATCAATATTTTTCAAGCCAACTATTTGCATATGTGGATGGCTGAGTGTTCCCCCTGATAATGGGCCATGATTTTTATATAAAATAACAGATTTGAATTCCCCTGTCGATTCCATTTCATCCCATTTATCAATTGCAAAGGCTAATAATTCACTCAGATGCGTTAAAGAATATTTTGAAGGGTCTCCTTCACAATCATCGCTTTCAATAATAACAGTTTGAAAAGTATCTTCTAATGTTGGAAATTTATTTTTCAAATAAATGATTGAGCCAGATGTATCAATAATATCAGTTAAGTTTTCTCGATCACAGAATGGGCATTTAACCTCTTTATTTTTAATACTATCAGGTTTTTTAACGCCAATATCCATTTTAAATTGTAAGACCTCATTTTGAATATCCATCACGGTTTCCCCTTTGAATAAATTGAAAAAACAGTATTTCTAAATTAAATATGCCTATATAATCTCCTCATTGTAAATACAATAATTTTTTTAGTATTTATATCCTATTTAAAAATGTGAATTATTTAATCTTGAAAATTGCCTTCACTTTTCAATCAATCTAAATAACTTCAGCAAAATGTATTTTCTATTATTTAAATAATAATAAACGATCCGATTGATTATCAATAAATACGCTCATTAATATCGTTTAATTTTTAGATTAATCTATTTATATAAAATGAAATTTTATTTTTACTTAAAAATACTTGGAGCTAATTAATATTCATCTAAATCAAGGTATCTTGTTAAATTAATCAATTTAATTTTTAGTAATATAAAATAGTATCTTTTTCAACTAATTTTCAAATACTAATTACGATATTCAACTTGAATATCATATCCTAAATTATCTTAGAGGTGAATCAAACATGACAATAAAAAATCATTTAGATCCACATTCTCAGAAGTTTTACCACAATTGGACTAGACCTAAACATGCTAAATCACAAGTCAATGGACATACTATGGAGTCTCAGAACACAATCATTTTAAAAAGCAATGCTAAGGCACATAGATGGTAAAAAGGATAATGAAGGTACAGGAAGACATTAAGTTGTCTTCCTTTCTTATCTAAAATAAATAAAATAGCCATGACATATGCCACGGCTACTTATATAACTTTTTATTTATTTGTTCCATGCTGTTTAGTAGGTAATTTTTCGTTTGGTGTTCCATTACCTTGATGTTCTTTATTTTTTTGGTCTTTTCTTTGTTTTTCGTGTAATTTTTCGACAAATTCATGTGTATCTTCCATTTTTTAATCCTCCTTAGTAAAGAATCTAAATGTTACTTTAACCAACTAGAGAGGAAAAAATTCATAATAGCAGATATAGAATTTACATAAGAATTTTTATCAAAAATAGAACAGACTTTACAATCAATATTGTTTGAGCAATTCCAAATAAGAATCCTGTTATGAAACGGAATAAATTATTACTTTCTCTCCATTTCCATTTCTGTGTATACCCATCAATTAATAACGGAATCATTAAAATCGGAATATACCACCAAAATATAAATGATGAGATCAAAAATACAAATGGAAGAAACAAATAACCCGTAAGTATGGCTGTACATCTTGCACAAAGTGGGAAAGTATAAGAGCCTATATGAAATGACCTTTCTTCCTTACGATGACATGGAATCCAATTTAAAATCAAATATAATCCCCCTGTTAGCTTGGACAATCTGGGCTACAATCACAATCTGGTGTGCAATCAGGCATGTGATGATGACAATCAGGGAGATCACAATCTGGTATAAAACCAAAATCACCACAATCACACCAATCGAATCCCCTATTCTGTCTTCTCCGCTCATAGTAAATAATCATTATAATTCCAAAAACGATACTTGCACTAATCAATATTAGTCCTTTTACTAAAAAACCCTTTATAATTAAAACAATTCCTAGAATAAGAAGTATAAAAAAACCACTGATTAAGAAAAAGACCAATTTTACCACTCTTTCTTAAAAATAATGAAAGACTAACCTAAAGTTAGTCTTGTGCTTTTCAAAAACATAAACTTAAAAATCTGTCTGTTTTGAACGTTGAGTCGCCGCACCAATTAAAATAAAGATGGCTGATAGAATATGCATAATCATACCTAATATAGGAATCCATGCAAGACAAGAAGTAACAATCCCAAAAATATTTCCACTAGCAGGGACACCAGCTTTTTTCGCTAAAACGAGCGTAATGATATGGAGGATTAAAGCTATAAATAATGGCGTATAACCAAAGCCAATAACGATCGAACCACCTAAAACAGGTATTGTAGTGACCCCATAAAGTTAGACTGGTTACTTCAATTAGGCAGCCTGTTGGGCATGAACTCGGTATTTTACTGGGCTCATGCCTTTTAATTTTGCCTTAATTCGTTTGTTATTGTAGTAATCTATATATTTAGCTAGTTCTTGTTTAAAGTGTTCGACACTGTTAAATTCTTTAAGATAGAGTAGTTCAGATTTCATGATACTAAAGAAACTTTCAATTACTGCGTTATCATAACAGTTTCCTTTTCGTGACATACTCTGAGTGATTCCATGTTTAATAAGAGCACTACGATATTTTTTCATTTGATAGTGCCACCCTTGGTCTGAATGAATTAGTAGTGTATCGGAATCTGTTAAACGTTCAAGAGATTGTTCTAACATATTTGATACAAGTGAATAAGTTGGACGTGAACCAATTGTATAAGCAATTATTTCACCATTATATAAGTCCAACATAGGTGAAAAGTATAGCTTTTCTCCAAATAATTTAAATTCAGTTATATCTGTAACCCATTTCTCATTTGGTTTTTCAGCTTGAAAATTTCGATTTAAAATATTGGGTGCAATCTTACCTACTTCACCTTTGTAAGAGCGATATCTCTTTACCTTCACAAGTGATTTTATCCCTAGTTCTTTCATAAGTCGTTGAACTTTTTTATGATTTACTTTATAACCACGATTCGTAAGCTCGTCTCGAATTTTACGATAGCCATAACGAAATTCGTGTTCCTCATAAATTTCTTTTATCAGCACTTTTAACTCTGCGTCTGGATCAGGACGTTCTAGATTTTTCATCCAATAATAAAACGTACTACGCGGAATACTGGCTAGCAGTAGAAGTTCTTTTAACGAAAACTCATGCCTTAATTCATAGACAACTTTTACTTTGTCTTGTTTCGTGATTTTTCCTTGTTTTGAACTAAGGCATTCAACTTTTTTAGATATGCAT